>JAICRA010000077.1 GCA_025937615.1 Thermomicrobiales bacterium
GCGGCGTCAACTCCAAGACCGCTGAGGGTAAAGGAGGTGATGCCCATGAGTAGTCACGGTACCAAGGGCATCACGGTGGAGGCCGCTCGCCGCTAGGGCACGGCTGCCGTGATGCCATGGAACGAGGGTCGGACAGGTGTCCGACCCTCGTTCTTTTTGCTCTTTTTTCGCCATAGCGAGGAGCCTCGCGAGCGAAGCCGAATGGAGCCTACTCGGCCTCCTCCGCGGCTGGGGATTCCTCAACAGGCACATCTGCCGGAGCCGCCGCCTCAGCAACCTCTTCCGCCACCTCTTCCGGCTCCTGGTAGACCGCCTCCACCTGGACGATCGTCTCTCCCTCTCCGGTGACCGCGGTCACACCGTCGGGCATGGTGAGGTCTCCCACCCGGATCGCGTCCCCGGGGTGAACGAGCTCCGCGATGTCTATGTCGATCTGGTGGGGGATACTCGCCGGCAACGCCTCTACTTCGATCTCGGTACGAATCTCGACGAGCGCACCGTCGATCGCATTGCTCTGATTGTGCAGGGCAACGGGCACGGTTGCTCGCACCGGCCTCCGCAGGTTCGGAGCGAAGAAGTCGACATGAAGCGGCTCACGGCGCACCGGATCCTGCTGCACCTCGCGGATGAACACGGACTGGTCGCCGTCCTCCCAGCGAAGCACAAAGAGCGTCGAATGACCGTTGGCCTGATAGAACTTGAGAAACTCCCGGCGATCAACGCTCACCGGAACTGTGCCCGCGACGACCGGGCCGTAGACGATGCCGGGTACACGTCCTTGGCGACGGAGTTGCCGGACCTTTTTTCCTACCACCGTGCGACGCTGCGCCGCAAATTCCTGACCTGCCATTACTCATACCTGCTCGTGAATCCGATCACCCGCTGAGCCACTGGGTCACGGAACAAAAAAATCGGCAAGGTCGAGTTCGACCCAGCCTGGGAGAACGACCTAGCATCCTACCACAGAAACGAAACGAGCAAGCTTAGATTGGACTTCGTTTCCAGGCTAGATTCATTCCTTGACGCCCAATAGTGCGAGCCGTACCATCAGCCGAATCCTCCGGGCGTCTGCGTCCATGTCAGTGTCGGATCCCACGTCGCCCGATGACTGGAGCGGGTTCAGAGTTCGCTACGGCTGACAAGGAGGTCGCCGGTTGGGACGCTACCTCATTCGCCGGGCGATCATCTCGATCTTCACGCTTATCGCCATCAGCATCGTCGTCTACTCCATCCTGGCACTCGCACCGGGCGATCCTCTGTCCGGTTTTGCCAATAATCCGAACGTTCCTCCCGAATTGCGGGAGCGAATCCGCAAGACCATGGGTCTGGATGATCCGATCCACGTCCAGTACCTGCGGTGGGCGTCCGCGTACGTTCAGGGAGATTGGCTGCAGTCGTATTCGGCAAAGATTCCCGTGCGTGACTATGTTTTGGCTCGTTTACCCACCACGCTGATGATCTCCGGCTCGGCATTCTTGCTGAGCGTTCTCGTCGCCGTCCCCATCGGTGTCCTCTCGGCGCTCAGACAATACTCACTGTTCGACCAAGCCGCGACGACATTCGCCTTTCTCGGTTTCAGCATTCCGACGTTCTTCTCCGGCATCCTGATGATCCTGGTCTTCAGCGTTTACTTCGGTTGGCTTCCATTTGTCTATGACAGCCAGGTGACAGGGTTCTGGCCTAACTTCAAGCAGGCGATCATGCCCATCACGGTGCTGGGCCTGGCCGGCGCGGCCCAACTCATGCGGTTTGTGCGCGCCTCGATGCTGGAGACCATAAGTCAGGACTACGTCCGGACAGCGCGGGCAAAAGGACTGCGGGAACAATCGGTCGTAGTGCTTCACGCGATGCGCAACGCGCTCATCCCAGTGGTGACGGTCCTGGCCCTGCAAGTCCCCGAGATCTTTGGGGGAGCCATCATCACCGAGCAGATCTTTCGCATCCCTGGTATCGGACGCGCCCTGATCGATGGGATCTACAGCAAGGACGTCCCCGTCGTCATGGCAATCACCTTTGGCATCGCGGTCATGGTCGTGCTCTTCAACGTCATTGCCGACATCCTCTACGCTGTGCTCGACCCGCGTATCCGCTATTCATAGCCATCGACTGCCAGAGCATTCGCCATGGGCATGTTTGAGCGCAACTCACGTCGAAATCGACGATCGCGAGCGGCCTGTCTGCGTGCGGGAGACCGGGGTCCCATCTGGCTGATTTGGGGAGGCCCGCGTTGACGCAGGGAGTCGACATCAACCTCGAGACAGCATCTGGTACAGCACTTCATCCCGGCAGTGCCAGCGACCCGACAGCCCCCGATATCGCTGAGTACCCGCGGCGCGAGTTGCAGGTCGGTAACCTGCTGGTCAAGAAGCAGCGCTCCTTATGGGGCGATGCCTGGCGTCAATTCCGGAAGCACAAACTGGCCATGGCGGGCTTGATCCTTTTTATCTTCATGTTGCTTGCGACATTCGCCGGCTCGCAGCTCTACCCAAAGGAAATCGACGAAATCGATTTCACAGTCAGCGGCAGCGGGATTACTTGGGAGCACCCATTCGGCACGGACTCGCTGGGACGTGACATCCTCGCCAGAATGTTATGGGGCGGCCGCATCTCGCTTGCCGTCGGCATCTTTGCGGCGTTGGTCGCGATCCTCCTCGGTACCGCGATTGGAGCAGTCGCTGGCTTCTTCGGCGGTCTCCCCGACACGTTGCTCATGCGCCTGACCGATCTATTCATCTCCCTGCCGCAGGTCCCACTCCTGCTCGTCATCAGCTTTCTGTACAAGCAGGCCTTTTATGACTTTTTCCAGCAACGCACCGGTAGCGGGGTGACCGGGATCTTCGTCCTGATCGTGTTGGTCATCGGCTTGCTCAACTGGATGCCGACCTCCCGCCTCGTACGAGCGAGCTTTCTTTCGACAAAACAGAAGGAATTCGTCGAAGCCGCCGAGGCGATGGGCTCCACCCGAGCGTCGCAGATGTTCCGGCATATCCTGCCGAACGTCATGAGCCCGATCATCGTCGCCGCCACGCTCGGAGTCGGCGCCGCGATCATCACCGAGTCGGCACTCTCGTTTCTCGGGCTTGGCTTCCCATCCGACATCCCAACCTGGGGGAGCATGCTCTATGAGGCCAAAGATCGGTTCGAGATCGCTCCACATGAAGCAATCTTCCCCGGCACGATGATCTTTCTCACCGTGCTCTCGATCAACTACATTGGAGATGGTCTGCGCGACGCGCTCGACCCCCGCAAGACTCATTGAGTGATTCAGGAATGAATGGCCAGTCGGTGCTTCCGCCGAGTATCACGGGTGACGACCGTGCGGTATTCAACTGGAAGGATTTCAGCCGGTTCGTGCAGGCCGCTCCCGCAGAGCGGGGTTGGCTGGTGCTCTGGGGTCACTTCGAGCAGGGCGGACGAGCGAGACACCTTGCCGGACAGCGCACTTATGTCGATCTCTCCGGTGTTCGGCGACGTGTTGCGGACTCGGTGTTCGAGTTGACCAGGAGCCCGGACCTTGTGGCCGAGGCGATGATCCGCTTTGATCGCACTCCGTTTCCGGCCCATCTGCCAACTCCACTCCCGGAACCCCTGTAGTCGGTTCGCTCAACATCAGGTTTGTCGGTGGCATCGCGCTGTTCGACAATGCCGGGATTGAGCCTGCCGATTTGGCACGAATCGTTCCGGTAGTGGTTGGGAGCGGTGACGGAGACACGGTCATGCCGTTGAAGATCGACGTGGCCGTCGTCAAGACGAACAAGTACGCGTCGCGGGAGAGCGGTGACACTGTCGAGATCGTCGAGCGGCCCGGCGGGGGGATATCGGTCATCATGGCCGACGGACAAGGGTCGGGTCGCGCGGCGAAAACATTGAGCCTGCTCGTGACCGCCAAGGTTTCCGCGTTGCTCAAGGAGGGCGTTCGCGACGGCGCATCGGCGCGCGCAGCCAATGATTTCCTGTTCGCCATGCGCAACGGTCAGGTTTCGGCGACGCTCGACATCCTGTCCGTCGATCTGAAGACGGGGACAATCGTCATTACCCGCAATAGTGAAACCGCCTGTTACATTCGGACCGCCGAGGGCTCCGAGGTAAGCGCCGGCGCCGAGAGGCCGCTTGGTATTTATCCACGGACGCGTCCCTGGGCAGCCGAAATTCCCGTTGGTCCGGGAGTGCGCGTTATCCTGGTCAGCGACGGCATCACGAACTCGGGCCGCCGTACTGGTATGCCGCCTATTGATCTGAAAGCGATCTCCGAAAATGCTGGTCCGCAGGCATCCGCAGCGGATATCGCCGACCTGGCGCTCGGTGAAGCAATTGCCCGCGATGGGCGCAAACCGGCAGATGACATGAGTGTTGTGGCGCTGACATTACCCGAGCACGATCAAGCGACGCTGGTGCGCCGCATGGGTGTCCAGGTGCCGCTGCCATAGACGTTCTGGTCCTATGCGTGTGGGGTTTCCGTGATGGCTGAAGGAGACTCGCCCCACGACCACCTTGCCGCCTCGAAAGGATCGAAGAAGATCGTGGTGGTCGGTCCTTGCGCCGCGGGAAAGTCCACACTCGTCACCGCCCTGCGAGCGCTTGGCTACGACGCTCATGTTTCCGGTCAGGAGCACAGCGAGATCGCAACGCTCTGGCAGCATTCACACCCAGATGTGCTGATCGCGCTTGATGTCGATATTTCCGCGGTTCGTGACCGCCGCGGTGGCTCCTGGCCAGAGTGGCTTCACGACCTGCAAGTCCGGCGACTGGCAGCCGCGTCGCGGGCGGCCGACCTCGCCATTGACACCACCACACTCAGCACCCACGCCGTGGTCGCCCGAGTCCTCGCCTACTTGGAACGGCTAGACGCATAGTGACCGTGGTGTTTGTCCCTACCGTGATGCGAGCACTATCATCGCTCACATGAACAGGAGACCCGCGTTGATCCCGCGCACGTTTCACATGATCCTTCCCCTGGTCGCGATCACCGTCCTTGGCTGGCTTTTCCCGGTTACCACAACTGCCACCGCGACACCGACCGCGGGCGGCGTGGTCGTCATTGAAGCGACTGATCGACCCAGGGAATCGAACCCCTCTGGCCGGCAGGAGCTACGGCTCGCCGGCACGATCATCGATCCGACGCCGCTCGATCCCGCGGTAGCCAGGGATGTCAACTCGGCGTTCATGACCCGTCAGGTATTCCGGGGTCTGACTCGGTTCGACGAAAATCTCGAACCCGTACCTGAGCTCGCGCAGCGGATCGAGATCAGCGCCGATGGGCTCACCTATCGCTTTCAGCTCCGGGAAGACGCAGCGTTTGCCGATGGCTCCCGGATCACGCCAGAGGACGTCGTGTTTTCGTTCACGCGGGCGCTAAGCCCGCAGACGGCGGCAGACGCTGGCGCCGCGCTCGCCGGTCCGTCGTACCTCGGCGATATCGTCGGCGCCGACGAGGTCATTCGGGGCGAAGCGAGCGAGCTGACAGGGCTCCGGGTCGTCGACGATCGAACACTGGAGATCGATCTCAAGGCGCCGCGAGCCACGTTCTTGATGAAGCTCGCCTCGGCGCCAGCCGCGATCGTCGATCCCGACGACGTCGCGCGCGGCGGCGAATGGTGGCGGGACCCAAACGCTTCTGGCCCGTATGTGGTCGACGTTTGGGAGCCGGAAAGCGAGCTTCAGCTCTATGGCAACGAGCAGTATGTGGGGGGGGTGCCAGACCTGCGGCGGGTGACCTTCCGCCTCGGCCCCAGCGCGTCCAACCCCTTCAACCTCTATCAGGCCGATGAGATCGACGTCGCCGGCGTGCCGATTCAAGCGATCGATCGCGTCGCCGACGAAGAGAGTCCGCTACTATCGGAGCTCGACGTATCGCCGGTCCTGTCCACGACCTATATCGCGTTCCGTACCGATGTTGCCCCCATGGACGACCCGGAAATCCGGCGAGCCGTGCAACTGGCATTTCCCCGCTGGAAAGTTGCCGATATTCTTCTCGGTGGACGCCAGGAGACGGCGAACGGGATCATTCCACCCGGCACCCTCGGTCGCGACTGGCCACAGACGGCGCCTGCGCAGGACCTCGAGGGGGCCCGAGCGGCGATTGCAAACTCTTCCTACGGCAGCGCCGAGAACGTGCCGCCGATCAGGATCTACGGTGCCAGTCCTTTTGGCTCCGAGGCTCTCCGTGAAGTTTTGGAGCGAGAGCTTGGCCTGACCGTCGAGGTGCTCGACGTGGACTGGCCGCAGTTCAATCAGAGGTTGTCCGAGAAAACGTTCCCAGCCTACGAGCTTACCTGGGTTGCCGATTTTCCAGACCCTGAAACCTTTCTCTGGAACCTGTTCGCCTCCACCTCGCCAGACAACTACTCTGAATACGCCAATCCAACATTCGACGCACTGCTCGACCAGGCGGCGGCGACGCTCGACGTCGATGAGCGCGCTGCTCTTTACGCCGAGGCGGAAGCTGTGCTCCTCGGCGACAACGCGGTCCTTCCGCTCTCTCACGACGTGCGCTACACCCTGATGAAGCCGTGGGTAAAGGGGCTCGACATCACGCCGCTCGGTATGCTCTATCTCGAAAATGCCTGGCTGGAACGATAGATGGCTGGGACGCTGACACCGGTGCGTGGTTCGAGGATTACCGCACCCGAGGTGCGCCCGCTCGAGCGCGAAGACATCCCCGCTCTGCGTCTTCCCGGGAGACGTGGAGCCGATTCGGTGCGCAAACTGCTCGAGCTCCATCCAGGGAGATCGGTCTGGGTACCGTCGACACTCGAATACGCACTCATTGGCCCCTGGCGAAACCGGCCGGAGATCGCGAGCATCGAGGACCTTGTCGCTGTCCGCCACATGGAGGAGCTGCTTTGCACCGCTGTCGAGCGCTGTGCCGCGCACGGCGACGACCTGGTGCTGACAGTCGAGCTCGACTCCCGACGCTCCCCCACCCGCTACGAGCGCGCCGGATTGGAGATGCTGGAAGAGGTCATCACCTACGAGATGGGCATCATGAGAGAGCCGTGGTCGCGCAGCGAGCGCATGCGTCTAGTCGGCGTCA
>JAICRA010000383.1 GCA_025937615.1 Thermomicrobiales bacterium
CCCTCCGGGTACGGGCGGCCGTCGTGCCGCCGCTCACGCTCTTCGAGATGACCTCGCTCCTGGGTAATGACGGCGATGGCTTTGCCGTCGAGCGTGCCGATTCCGGCGACGATCGCTGGATCATCGCCCGATGAACGGTCACCGTGTAGCTCGACGAATTCACCGAGCATCCGTTCAAGGTAGTCGACGCTGGTGAGTCGCCGGGTGCCGCGGGCGCGCTGCACGGCATCCCAGGCGGGAAGTTCGGGTCCGGTGCGCCGGGCGCGGAACGTATGTCCTCGCCGCTGATGACCAGACCGTGGCGCGGTCAGAACCGTCAGACACCTGGCGAGATAATCCCGCTGCTCACGCCGATCGACTATTGCGTCAATCATGCCGTGGGCGTACAGGAACTCGGCCGTGTGGGACCCTTCGGGAAGTTTTTTACCGATGATCTGTTCCGCTACGCGGGGACCCGCGAAGCCTATGAGAGCGCCGGGTTCCGCGAGGATGATATCGCCCAGGTTCGCGAATGACGCGAAGACCCCTCCAGTCGTCGGATGCGCCAGGATGGAGATGTATGGGCATCCCGCTTCACGCAGGCGCTGGACCGCCGCCGAGGTCTTCGCCATTTGCAAGAGAGAGAGCATTCCCTCCTGCATGCGGGCGCCACCGCTGGCGGAGATGGAAATGAGGGGCAAGCGGCGCTCGCGTGCGCGCTCGGCGATGCGCACTAGCTTCTCGCCGACGACGACCCCCATGCTCCCGCCCAAGAACCCGAAATCGAGCGCCGCGATGGCAACCTCGTGGCCCTGAAGCCGAGCGAAGCCTGAGATGAGTGCGTCGGCCTCGCCGGTCTCTGCTTTCAACGCCAGCAATCGCTCGCGGTAGGCGGACTCGTCTACGAAGTGAAGTGGGTCAGTCGAGGCGAGCCCGGAGTCCTGCTCACGAAAGCTATCCCCGTCTACGAGCCTGAGGATCGCGGCTCGAGCTGACTCACGATGGTGATAGCCGCAAACGGGGCAGACCCGAAAAGTATCGGCCGGTTCGTCGCCTGTCGCGACCGACCCACATCTCGGGCATGGGACCCGCTGCGGCCCATCGGTGCCGGCTGCGGGATTGTCGACGGTTTCCGGCTGCGAGGCGGTCGTCGGCGCCTCCAACTCGTTCGTCATATCGTTCGCCACAGTAATTCACGAACCCCCACCATGTGCTAACGCTGCCTCTGTCACGGGGGATGTACAATCGCGGTCATTCTGACAATAACACCTCCAGGCGAGGACGATGTTACGGTGATATCTTCCGAAGACGGTCCGGTTCGTATCGAGGTGCTGCAACGGCTCGCCGAGCAAGTCATGTCCGACCCCACGTTTCGAGACGAGGCGAGAGACGATCTGCCGGCGACGCTTGTGAGGCACGGCTACGATCTCACCCCCCAAGAGCTCGCGCTGGTCCTTCGCTTCCGGCGCTCGCTTGCCGACGCAGGGGTCGACCTGGATCTCGTCGACGGGAAGGGCGACGAGCGGCTGGCCGACGTCCTCGAGCGCTTGCAACGTCGCGCCCGAAGCGAGGGCTGGGCTTAACGCGCCCTTTCGGGGCGAATCAGGCAAGAGCAGGGGCTGCTACACGCGATTATGCAACGTCGA
>JAICRA010000127.1 GCA_025937615.1 Thermomicrobiales bacterium
GAAGCGCAGGAAGGCATAGGTCAGCCCTGTCACCGCAAACGCGATGGCGAAGGCCACGAGCCGCGTTTGGGAGAGGTTGAGACCGAGCACATTGACCGACCCGGTCAGATAGGGTACCGAGCGGAAGTTCGCCGTCCACAACGAAAGCGCGGTCCCCATGAATAACGTTGAGAGCCCGAACGTCAGCAGCAGCGACGAGAGCAGCGGCTGACCGACGACCCTCTCGATCAGCCCGCGCTCGATCACCGCACCAATCGTGAACATCAACAGGGCAGAGATCGGGAGCGAGAGGAGCGGGTTGACGCCGGCCAGGGCATACAGCCAGAAGGTTGTGTAGGCGCCGATCATCATCAGCTCCCCGTGGGCGAGGTTGATGACGCGAAGTACGCCGAAGATCATGTTCATCCCGGCGGCAAAGAGCGCGTAGACGCCGCCGAGCAAGAGACCGCTGATGACGACCTGGAGCAGGTCCATCGCAGCGGTCAGACCTCTGGTGACAAGTGACAAGTCACGGCGGGCGTCTGCGTTCTCCGGAGCTCAGGCGACCCTGTCACGCACACGCCGCCATGTCCTCGCGAGGCCTGGCACCTCCACCCTAGCCGCGCTCATTCCATGGCGGAGTGGGCAGCCGGAGCTCGCCTTCGGCGAAGTCCTCGGGGGTGACGATCAGCTTTTCCCCGTCCTGCCACTGTACGGTGAGCGCGATGTGCCCGATCTGCTTGCCGGCCTCGTCGACCTGATACTGACCGGGGAGCACGGTCTGCATTTGGAGCGCTCGTAACGCGTCACGGATGGCATCGAGTTCGAGTCCGCCGACCTGGGTGACGGCGGCTTCGAGCACCTGGCAGGCGGAGTAGCCGGCGGCCGAGTGGTAATCGGGCTCACGGTTGAACTTCGCCTGGTAGGCGGCGACGAACTCGGCGTTGCCGGGCGTTTCGATCTGGGGCTCCCACATCGACGGCCCGAGGACGTAGTCCGCATCGGCGCCGAGGCTCTCCACGAAATCGGGTTGGGCGGCGCCGACGGAGAAGGCGAAGAGCTTCGGGTTGACGCCGAGCTCCTTCGACTGGCGGGTGATGAGGACTGAGTCTGGAAGGTAAGACCCGCCGATCAGCATGTCGGGGGTGGCGTCCCGCACCCTGGTCAGCACCGAGGAGACGTCGGTCGCCTCGGCCGGGTAGACCTCGTTGACCACGACCTCGATGCCGGCGGTTTCACAATGCGCGGCCGCGCCGTTTGCCGTCGAGGTTGGGAAAAGGGTGTCTTCATAGATGATGGCGGCGGTCGTGTACCCCTGGGCCGGAGCGATGTCGAGGATCACGCTCTTGAAGTAATCCTCGGCGACCGAGTAGACGCCGAAAACGTACTGGTAACCGCGTGCCCAGATGTCGGAAGCAGAGGCACCGGCGGCAAGCATCGGTTGGCCGGCGCGCTCAGTGACTTGGGCGACCGCCTGTGTCACCGACGAGGAGTAGGGGCCGAGGATCAGGTTGACCTGATCCTCGGTCAGCAGGCGCTCGTACAGGCGGGCGCCGGTCGCCGGATCAGACTGATCGTCGTAGAGCACCATCCGCACCGGACGACCGAGGAGACCGCCGGACGCGTTCTTCTGCTCCTCCCAGAGGAGGTACGCCTCCTGCTGGTAGAGACCAGTACGCCCATTCGAACCAGTCGTCGAGACTGCGGCGCCGATCGTGATCGGCTCCCCGGACGGCGGGGCCGCGGGCGTCGCGTTCTGTGCCGCCGTTGCCGTGCCCTGACGTTGCTGCGTCAGCGTGGCTGCAACCAGCGGGGCGGCCAAACCAAGTGCGGCTGCCCGCTGGACGACCTCGCGGCGCGATCGATGCCGGGTCAAAGTTTCATTGACGAGCTGGGGCAGACCATCATTCTGGTTCCGCATGGTGCAACTCCTCCTGCGTCACTCCGTTGTCCGCCGGACCTGCTGCGATGGCATGGGGAAAGTATTGTAATTAGCGATCATACCATCCCCGAATACGGGCCCGGCATCGACGGCACTCAGAAAGTGCGGCCGAGCGGCTGGTCCCAGGGTTGCGGCGCCGCCACCCGGATCAGCTCGTCTTCGTTGTCGCGGGCGTAGAGGTAGAGGTGAGCAAAGAACTCGGCCTCGGGGAGGGGGTAGGTCGGGTTGATGCAGAGAAACGGCTGCCGCCAGGGCGGGAGTACTCCGGGCTCGCAGCGGACCTCGATGCGGCGTCCGACGCGGAGGCGGTAGGTGACGCCCGGGAAGCGACGAGAGGGCAGATCGACGTAACCAACACGGCGCACCCGCGTCCAGAGCTCGTCGCCGAGGGTGAGTCGCGCGATCTCCTCGGCTCGCTCGCGTGCCGCATCGTAGTCACGACCTGAGAAGCCGAAGCCCGCGCTCCGCTTCGGGAGGTGGTCCCAGCGGTAGCGCCAGGGCCATTCGACGGCGTCGTTCCGGGCATCCGGTAGATCGGGGCCACTGAAGAGGCCGATCTCGTCGTCCGGTTCGTCCAACCCCTGGCGCAACCAGTCGAGCAGCCGCCGGGCTGCCTCGGCGATCCCCATCGTCATTCGCACCTCTCACCGGAGGCGTCGCTACCGGGTGCCGCAGTGGTTAAGCGCAGGCCGCGGCAGGACCGACCCCAGGCGCCGGCCGTCCTGGTGACAGGGCTGCGCGGCGCCGCGAGGTGTTTTCGATCAAGTAACCGGTTCTGGATCAGCCGCCGGCGATGGGGGCGACGATTTGATACTCCTCGGCCTCCGGATCGAAGGCGCCGCGGTCGAGGACGTGCACGCCGTCGACTTTCTTTGAGATCGCGCAGCCGGCGGCGCGGGCCTCGCGCAGGATCCGCTCGGCCTCCTCGACCGTGGCGCGGGCCTCTTCGGTGTCGGTGGTGTCCCACTCGACGACCTGATGGCCGCGGCGATTGGCGACGATGATGCGTCCCATGGTGGTCTCCTTTCCTTGCCCGAGGGACCCGGGAGGAGGGGAAGTCCGGCAGGCGGCCGCCACGGCGGCGGGTCGGCCGGACGACGGAAGGGGAGGGCCGGGGTCTTCTCATGATCTACCCGGCTCGCTCCCACTCTACTCCTGTCGTTCCCTGCGAGCAAGAGGTTGCGAGCAAGAGGTGTGGTGGGGCAATCGGCGACGACCGGTCTGGCCACGCCCGAATTAACAAGACCTCTCGACTATAGTCCCGACCGCGTCGCAGGAGGGCGGATCATGGCTACGCATGACGGCATCTTCCCCACATTCTTTCTGTCGGGCTTCGAATGCTCCACGTTTGACTGGCGAGACCGGGGGCGCCGCAATCTGGTCGAGGAGACTCGCCACGCGGACCACGCGGACGAGGACTACGCGTTGTTCCGAGGCCTCGGCATCGCCGTCGCGCGCGAGGGGATTCCGTGGCCGCTCGTCGAGCGCGACGGAGCGTACGACTTCTCATCGCTGGAGCCGTTCATCGCCGCCATGAACCGCTATCAGATCCTCCCGATCTGGGATCTCTGTCATTACGGCTACCCCGACGATGCCGACCCATTTGCACCTGAATTCGTCGAGCGCTTTGCCGACTATGCGCGGGCCGCGGCGGAATACGTCGTACCCCGGATGCGGGGACCACACTTCTTCACCCCGATCAACGAGATCACCTTCTTCGGGTTCATGGGTGGGGAGTGGGGCTGGGCGGCTCCGTTCCGGAAGACGAAAGAGGAGCGGTACGCGCTGCGCCTCGCTCTTTGCGCGGCTGACATCGCGGCGGTGAAGGCCATTCGCGAGGTCGATCCCGAGGTCCGCATGGTCCACATCGATCCGCTCGTCCTCGTCGTTCCACCGCGGGACCGACCGGACCTCGCCGACGAAGCCGCGCATGAGACGCTCGACGACACCTTCTATGCCTGGGACGTTATAGCGGGGATGCGCCACCCGGAACTCGGCGGCACGCCGGAGATCCTCGACATCGTCGGCGTCAATTGCTACTCGTTCGGTGAGATGGAGTTCCGCGAGCACGGTCCACACGCGGCCCTCCCGCCAGACGACCCGCGCATCAAACCGCTGGGCGAGCTCCTCACCCGGGTCTGGGAGCGGTACCGGCGACCGATGATCGTCGGGGAGACCAGCGGTTTGGGCGAAGGCCGTGCTGAATGGCTCAGAGACATCATCCAGGAGTCGCTGGCCTCCGTGCGTCAGGGGATCGACCTGCACGGCGTCTGTCTTTTCCCGGCCGTCGACATGCCCAACTGGCATTCCGGAGAGTGGCTCCACAACGGGATCTGTGATCTGGTCGAGGAGGGCGGTGACCTGCGCCGAGTCCCGTTCGAACCCTACGTCGCCGAGCTGCGCCACTGGCAGCGTGAGCTGAACCGCGTCACCGAGCTCGATGAGGACCCGTTCAGCGACCCGGTGGATCTGGGCGACATCGTCGCGGCCGCGGAGCGATTGCAGATGCAGTCGGACAAGAACTGGTCGTAGCGTAAGCGACTATGCGGGCCGGTCAGGCGTCGCCGGTGGCGGTCACCTCGAGCAATTCGTCCGCGTGAAAGAGGTCGTAATTGAACGTCTGTGCCGCAGTCGCGCCCTCGTGCGCCGCCGTCACGATCTGGTGCGCCAATAACCGCGTGCAGTCGCCCGCGGCGTAGACGAACGGCTCGCTCGTCCGCTGTTCGGTATCGACCGTGATGTAGCCGCTACCGCTCATCGCCAGTCCCAGCGAGCGCGCGAGCGCCGTCTGCGGTGCGGCTCCCTGGTGGCTGAAGAGGTGCTGCGCCGGGAGCTCCCGCCCGTCCTCCAATCGCAAGGCCTCCAGCATCCCCGGCTCGCCGTCTCGCGCCTGCCCGCAGGTGATCCTTCCGATCACCACCGGCAACTCCCGCCGCGCCATCTGGTCAGCTGCCCGCGGCGTCAGCCCCAGCGCGCCGTCATTGGTCACCAGGGTCACGTCCGGGGTGAAACGGCGCAGTTGAATTGCCATCGTCGCCGCCTCGTCGTCGTTCCCGGCCACCACCACTCGCTTGCCCCGCATCTCGTAACCATCGCAGACGATGCACCAGTGCAAACTGCGGCCGATGAACGCCTCGAACCCCGGGAAGCGCGTCCAGTGGTCACGCACTCCTGTGGCGAGGATGACCCCCCGTGCTCGAATGCGCTCCCCGCCCGACCCCTCCAGCGCAAACCCGTCTGGCGTTCGCCGGATCGCTACCACCTCCGCGCCGCAGACTTGTGCGCCGTACCGCTCCGCCTGCGCCGTTCCCCGCGCGCGCAATTCCCGCGCCGGAATCCCGTC
>JAICRA010000285.1 GCA_025937615.1 Thermomicrobiales bacterium
CAGGCTCGGTTGGTCGGCAATCCACTCGGTCTGGCGCTGGCCCACACCGCGCTCGCGCTCCCCTTCGTGGTCACCAACGTCTCGGCCACTCTGCACGGCTTCGACGAGCGCCTCGAATACGCCGCGATGAACCTCGGCGCCAACCGGTGGCAGACATTTCGCCGCGTGACACTGCCGATCATCCGGCCGGGAGTCTTCGCCGGAGCGTTGTTCGCCTTCATCGTCTCCTTTGATGAGCTGATCGTCGCCCTCTTCGTCAGCGGCACCGGGGCGGTGACGCTGCCGCGAAAGATGTGGGACAGCCTGCGTCAGGAGATCGACCCCACAATTGCGGCCGTCTCGACGACCCTGATCACCTTGTCGATCGTGATCCTGCTCGCGGCGGAGCTGCTGCGGCAGCGTGCGGAACGGACGCGGACGGCGACCTGGATCGCGGACGACGACGATCTCGGCGTACGTGAGTGAGGCGGTGGGGCGACTCGTGAGTCAGCCGGTTTATCAGTCCAGCTGGTTGCCGGTAGTCCTCTCACCCTCATCCGGTTGAGCGAAAACCCGACCGCGGGGATAATCCACCGAATCGGCCTCCGGTATCTCCGAGCCGGAAGTCGACAATTTGGGCCACGACCGCGAGCAGCCAGCCACGAGGGATAGCAGCGCCAGACATGGCTAACCTCATTACCATTGCCCGGCTCATTTTGCTGTTCGTCGTCATCGCCATGATCCATTTCCGCCCGGTCGATCTCGCGCTGCTCTCGATGATCCTCCTCGGCGTCGTCTTCGCCGGTGACGGTATCGACGGCTGGGTGGCACGGAAGCGGGGATCAACGACGCCGTTCGGTGCCGTTTTCGACATCGCGGGTGACCGCATCGTGGAGACGGTCCTCTGGGTCTACTTCGCCTGGGAGCGGATAATCCCCCTCTGGGTGCCGTTCCTGGTCATCGTCCGCGGCGGCATCGTCGACGCCCTACGCTCCATGTCATATGAGGAGGGTATGACCGCGTTCGGCGACAACACGATGATGCGCTCGGCGCTGACCCGCTGGCTCACGGCGGGGCGGTTCATGCGCGGGCTATATGGCTATGTCAAGGCGGCCGCGTTTATCTTCCTGACCGGCTATTTTGGCTTTATCCAACCGCAGGCGGCAGGGACCTGGTTGGACAAGGTCTACGGTCTCGACATCGTGCGCTGGTTCGGCTGGGCGAATGTCTGGCTGGCGGTCGCGCTGACGCTGGTACGAGGGGTACCAGTGCTTGTCGATTCGGTTCCCTACATTCGCAAGGGTGGCAAGACCGCGATCGCCGAGCCGCTGGTGGCACCGGTACGCGGTCGCGCCAGTACTCCTGAAGGATGATCAACCAGTGCCAGCGGTGCCGATAACCGCCACGGGTGAACGCGAAGAACCGGCGACACCGATCGACTCCCCGGTGCGGCGCATCCTGCGCCGCCCGAGCGAACGCTACCGGCGTGAACGCCCGAGGCAGCTCCGCTATCGTCTCGCCGTCGGGATCGCCGAGGTCGTCTCGCGCATCGTCGCCTGGCTCCCTGACCGGGTGCGCGACGGCATCGCCGATTGGGCCGGCGATCTCTGGATCCGACTGACGCCAGTCTACCGGGAGAATGTCATCGCTAATCTCGCTCAGGTGCTGGGACCAGAGACTCCGCGCCCGGAACTCGAGGCGAAGGCGCGGCAGATCTTCCGCATGTCGGCCCGGAACTTTGGCGAACTGCTCCGGCTGAAGCATCTCACCCCCAGGCAACTGACCGCGCTGGTACCGATCACGGTCAAGGATCTCTCCGTCCTGCACGGGGCCCGCGCGCGCGGACAGGGGGTCATCATCGCCACCGCGCATATGGGCGCTTTCGATCTCCTCGGGCATGCTATTGCCGCCCAGGGCGTGCCCATGACCGTCATCACGGGGCGGACCACCTCCCGCTTCGTGTTCGATGGCGTCACTCATCTGCGGCACTCGCACCGAGTGACGATGGTCGAGCCGACCCCCGGTGGAGTGCGCCGCGTCATCCGCGCGCTGCGCCGAGGAGAAATCGCCGGGTTCGTGGTCGATTACGACTTTTTTCAGAACGGGGTGCCGATGACCTTATTTGGTCGCGAAACGACTCTGCCACCGGGCGCGATCCGCATCGCGCGAGACACCGGGGCGCTCGTCGTGCCGATGTTTCCCCGGCGTGGCCCTGACGGGCATGAGCTCACGGTCGGCGAGCCGTTTGAAGTCCCCAAAACGGCCGACATCGATGCCGACGTAGCTGCCGGCATGGAGCTGCTGAAATCGCGCCTGGAAGCGGGGATTGGTGCTAACCCCGACCAGTGGGTGCTGTTCCAGCGAGCATGGCCATTGGCACCCGCGCCCCCTGTCCGCGTCTTTCCGGTCGGGTCGCCCCTCGAGAGCGAGCTGCTGAAACGCGTCGACGCTGTCCTCCCGCCACCGCGCGACGGGCGGTTCTCGCTCCGGGAGGATGCGCCCACAGATCGTACGGACCCGCCTCCGCAATCTCCAGATCGATAAGCGCCCCAACCGGCAGCGCACCCGGCACGAAGACCAGGCCGTCGACCTCCGGTGCGTGCCGCCGCGCGCGCCCGACGGCGATCGGCTCTGAGTTGCCCGTTTCGTCCTCGGCCTCGCCGATCGCCTCGATGAGGACCTGCATCGTGGTGCCCACAAGTGCCTGGTTCTTAAGCAGCGAGATCGCCTGCTGCGTCTCCATAACCGCGTTGCGGC
>JAICRA010000064.1 GCA_025937615.1 Thermomicrobiales bacterium
GACGCCGACAACGGTCGCTTCGACGGCGCGGAGGCCGCTGTTCCGATGGTAGAGAAGTTCGGTTTCAGGCAGCGCGCAATCCTCGTTCATTTCCCTGCCATCGAGCGGAGGTAGACGTCAAGCTTGGCCGCGAGGTCAATTGTCACTGGAGTTGGCCAGTTGCGCTACATCGTGCACCTGCTTGCCCATGCGTCACCCGCTTGATATGATCGGACCGGTGTACGTACACCCGTTAGTACCGCCCCGCGCGTGAAACCTCACTGGCTGATGGAGTTAGGGGCGGTAAATGGAACTGGCTCTCCGTGTCTCAGACGAGTGCGCGTGCTCGGACTCGCAGTCGACGGTTGGCGGCACCGACGCGACATCGCGACAACCGGTGCTCACCACCGCGGTCGGAGCCTCGTACGCCTTCGATCCCGGAGTCGATGGCCTGGGCAGCATCTATGCCGCTCGCGTGCTCGAGCGGGGTGTCGATCCTCGCGGGCTCTGCGCCGAGATCCGCGCCGACCGACTCGGACTTGTCGACCGCGGACCACAACGGCGCGCGCTCCTCGCGCGGACTCGCACCTCACGCTTCGGCCGGGGAACAGCCTCCCATCTGCAATTACGGATTTCCGAGAACGAACCATCGCGGGCAATCGTCAGCCCCCCGGAGAAGCGACCGGACGGAGCTGCCAGAGCGCGGCCGGGATTTCAGCTCGGCTTTTCCCGCAAGCTCGCCGCGGCGGGTCTCGCCGTGCTCCTTCTCCTCCCCCTCGGCATTATCGTCGCGCACGCTCAGGGCGAGGCGCTTCAGTCCCGCTACGTCGTCCAGCCCGGAGACACACTCGATAGTGTCGCCGCTGAGTTTGGAGTCGATCCAGCGGCGATCCTGGCCGCTAGCGCTATCGAGAATCCGCCGGCACTTGCGCCCTCCGAGATCATCGTCATCCCGGACCCAAGCGAATCTCCCGAAGCAGCAACCTGGAACGCGAGCCAGCGGGAGGGCATCAGCCCGTTCGTAGCCGGCGCCCATGAGGTCGGGTCCGGCGAAACGCTCGTCAGCATTGCCGCTGATTATGGCCTCGATCCCTGGGCACTGGCAGCATTCAACGGATTGGCGGATATCGACACCCTGCACGCTGGCCAGCGGCTCCGCATCCCGACGCCCGACACCCTCGTCGAACCGGCCGCCCAAGAGATGACTGATTCCGCTCCGACTGAGCCCACCGGCGAAACCGCCGAATTCTGGGTCGACGGGGATAGCTGGATCGAAGAAGCGCAGTGGGCGCAAGAGGCTGTCGGCGGGCCTGCCCCTAACTGGGAGCAGCCTGCCACTGTCCCGGTCTTCGCTGCCGATGTCCCTGCCTACCAGCAGATGTACTCGCTCTCCTGCGAATATGCCGCCGCCTATATCGCCACCTCCGCATTCGGCTGGGGAATCCCCGAGTCAGCGTTCATCGAGCGAATAGCTGTTTCCGCCAATCCACATTGGGGATTCCGCGGCAGCATCCACGGCGCATGGGGCGGGACCGCCGACTACGGCGTCTATGCGGAGGCATTGGTGCCGACGCTGAACGAGTTCGGGTTCATGGCCGATGTCTTTTACGGTGGCGATGCATCCGCCCTCACTGAACGCCTCGACGATGGGATGCCGGTGATAACCTGGCTCGGCTACTTCGGCGACACCGGCTGGCTGCAGGAGGACGAAGGCGCATATCTGCTCGCTCCGGGAATGCACGTGGTCACCATCTACGGCTACGACGAAGGGGGCGTTTATGTCTCCAATCCCGGTCGCGGGATTCTCGACTATTACGCCTGGGGCGACTTTCTCAGCATGTGGAGCGTCCTCGACGGCATGGCCCTCGCCGTAGCACCGATGTAACCACTGCTGGAGTCGGCACCACAAGAATCATCTTCCCGGTCCAGCACGGCTTCACCTATACTCTATCCAGGATCACCCTGGAGTCGCGTCGTGCTTCATCTCGCCTTCCTGCTCGACCTACGTCCGCCCGGCGACGCCGTTCGTGCGCACCTCTCGCTTCTGGCCCAGACGAACCGCCTCTTGGATTCCGCGGTTGAAGCGCTTGCAGACCCCAACATCGCCTACCTCCTCCTCGTCCTCGGGTTCTTGGGACTCTTTCTGGAGCTATCGAGTCCAGGAACGTCGATACCTGGCGTACTCGGCGTCATCTGTCTCATCCTGGCCGCGGTTGGGCTCTCGCAGCTCCCATTCGACTGGCGCGGTGCATTGCTCATCCTTGTTGCGTTTCTGCTTTTTTTCGCCGACATCTTCGTGCCGTCCCTGGGTCTGCTGACGCTGTCAGGCTTGGCATTGCTCGTGGCGGGGTCGTACGTGCTGTTCGATGAAGCACAGGGAGTCTTCGTGAATCGCCCGCTGATCTGGGCGATCGCGCTCGGCCTGGTGGGCATGTTCGCCGTCATCGGTGGGTTCGCGCTGACGGTCTGGCGTCGCAAACCGGCAACCGGTCGGGAGGGTCTCGTTGGCGCGGTCGGCACTGTGCGCAAGGCCCTCGATCCTGACGGCGTCGTATTCGTCTCCGGTGAGCTCTGGCAGGCGACCGCCACGTCAAACAGCGACGCGGCCGCGCCGATCCCGGAGCGGGTACCGGTGACCGTCACCGGTATGGACGGCCTCAGGCTCCTCGTGCGTCGCGCCACGGCGGCCGAGGTCGAGGCAGCCGGTGTCGCCGTGATCGGAGACTCACGTCCGGCGGCGACTCTGAAGCCGTCGCCCCAGCCCGCAGATTCCTCGTGAAGAGCGCTGCGAACCGTTAACTTGAGTAATTGAGGTTCAGTTGGGAGTAGAGCGCATGGAATGGTCCCTATTTGTCATCGTGGCGGTCCTGCTCATCATCCTGATGGTCCTGGCGTCGACGATCAAGATCGTCAAGGAGTACGAGCGCGGCGTCGTATTCCGCCTTGGCCGGCTGCTCGGTCCCCGTGGTCCGGGCCTCATCTTGCTGGTGCCCTTTATCGAGCGCATGCAGAAGATCGATCTGCGCACGGTGACGCTCGACATCCCATCTCAGGAGGTCATTACCCGCGACAATGTCACCGTGCGCGTGAATGCGGTCGCCTATTTCCGTGTCCTGGACCCAAATGCCGCCATCGTCAATGTGACCGATTACAACCGGGCCACATCACAGATCGCCCAGACGACGCTACGCTCGGTGCTGGGCCAGTCGACATTGGACGACCTGCTCTCGGAACGGGAAAAGATCAACGAACAGCTGCAACAGATCATCGACGAGCAGACCGAGCCGTGGGGTGTCAAGGTCAGCATCGTCGAGGTCAAGGACGTCGAGTTGCCGCAGACGATGCAGCGGGCGATGGCTCGGCAGGCCGAGGCCGAGCGCGAGAAGCGGGCGAAGGTCATCCACGCCGAAGGAGAGCTCGAGGCGAGCCAGAAACTCGCCCAGGCGGCGGGGGTCATCGATCAGAATCCGCTCGGCATCCAGCTTCGGTACCTGCAAACGCTGACCGAGATCGGCGCGGAAAAGAACACCACCGTTGTCTTCCCCCTTCCGATCGACCTCATCGCCGGTATCTTCTCCCGGTCTAACGGAACTAAACCAGCGCCGGTCCCCAGCATCAGCGAAACCGCACCGGAGTAGCTGCAACGTAGACTCCCCGAGCCCTTCTGTCGGAGGCCCAACGGCGCGGTGGTTCGGCGTATGCGCTGGCGCCGCGCGCATGTGCGCCCAGGTGTCACGCACAAGGCCTCGAGATCGTCTCTTGATTCAGAGAACCGTTCACGCGCCGCTTGCGGCCCTACGTCGCCAGCCAGCGATGGAGCGGACCGACCGAATGACGGGAGGCGATCAATGATAACTATCGATCCGCAGGGACAACGTGATGTCAACGGCAGTTGGCGTGACTCGCCACACCGCGGATCATCGGCCTCTGCCACCTCGGAGGTCGTCATGTCCGACAGCGAGCCATTTCTCGAATACCGTTCGCTCCTGTTTTCGATCGCCTATCGCATGCTGGGGAGCGTCGCCGACGCCGAGGACGCGGTTCAGGAGACGTACCTGCGCTGGCGCCGCGCGGCGGAGAATGGCGAAGAGATCCGCTC
Organism: Thermomicrobiales bacterium; assembly: GCA_025937615.1. The sequence goes on from JAICRA010000064.1 coordinate 4,079, forward strand.
GCCCAAAGGGTGGCTGACCACAACCATCAGCCGAGTCTGCCTCGACCAACTCGGCTCGGCCCGGATGAAGCGCGAGCAATACATTGGACCCTGGCTGCCCGAGCCCCTTAGCGGCGTAACGCCTGACGTCGCGGATACCGTCGCCGATTTCGACTCGCTCTCGCTCGCGTTCCTGGTGCTCCTGGAGTCACTCTCACCCAAGGAGCGAGCTGTCTTCCTCCTGCATGACGTCTTTGGCTATGACTTCGCTTGGGTCGGCGACATCGTCGGTGAGAGCGACGCCTATTGCCGGCAGCTTGCGAAACGGGCCCGGGCGCACATGGCCGAGCGCCGTCCCCGTTTCCAGGCCGATCGCGCCCAACGGGAGCGGCTAACAGCCGATTTCCTGCGAGCCGTCTCCGAAGGCGACATGCTGGCCCTGATCGAGACGCTTACCGACGATGTGACTGTCTTCTCCGACGGCGGAGGCAAGGTCAACGCGGCTCGCAAACCAGTCGTCGGTCGCGACAAGGTGGCTCTGTTCCTGACCAACCTCGCTCGACTGGCGCCCGCGGGAACCAGCTTCCGCGTCGAGCCGATCAATGGTGAGCCGGGCATCGTGACCCTCGTCGATGGCGCGGTGCGGAACGTCGTGACCTTCGATTTCGCGGATTCCGCCATCAGCGCTATCTACATCGTCGTCAACCCCGACAAGCTGGGAACGGTTGCCTCGTCCTTGTCCGGCACTCGATCAACAGAAGACCAAGCGCGTTGACGACGTCGAACTCGTAGATTGAAAGGAGACTGCAATGGCAACTGTGTTTGTTAGTGGTGCGACCGGCGTCCTTGGCCGCGCGACCGTCCCGCAACTGCTCGCTTCCAGGCACACCGTTCGGGCCCTTTCTCGCGGAGAAGCGAACGACGCTGCCATTCGTGCCCTCGGCGCCGAACCTGTGCGCGGTGACCTGTTTGACCCGGATTCGCTACGCCAAGCGGTTGCGGGGGCAGATGCCATTTTCCATCTCGCCACGCGCATTCCGCCCAGTTCGAAATTGCGACAGCACTCCGCCTGGGCCGAGAACGATCGCATTCGTGCTGAAGGCACGAAGAACCTTGTCGACGCGGCCCTGGCGACCGGCGCCCGAGTTTTCGTCTATCCCAGCTTCGCCTTCGTCTATCCCGATAGCGGCGACGCGTGGATCGACGCCGCATCGACCCCGGTCGCTCCGACCGACATCCTCCTTTCAACACTCGCCGCCGAGCGAGAGGTGGAGCGCTTCGCGGAAGGCGGCGGGCGCGGAGTATCGCTGCGACTCGGGGGGCTTTATGGGAGCGATCTCGGCTCGACCAGGGAGCAGCTCCAGCTCGCCCGCCGCGGGATTTCGATGTTCGGCGCCGCCGCCGATGCGTTCAGTCCGACGCTCTGGATCGGTGACGCCGCCTCGGCCCTGTTGGCCGCGCTCGACCGCGCTCCCTCCGGGCTCTATGACGTCGTCGATGACGAGCCACTACGGCAGCGACAGCTCAAGACGGCATTCGCCCGGGCCGCCGGGCGGCGCCGTGCGCTGTCAGTGCCAATCTGGCTTGTACGGATGATGGCCGGTCCGGCGGCCGAGGTGTTCACGCGAAGCCTGCGTATCTCTAACCGCCGCTTCCGCAACGCGACCGGATGGGCACCACAAGTCCGCGACGCGATCGAGGGCATGGCACGGGTCGGCGCCGAAACTTCTCCCGTCCCGACAACGCACGTTCCGCTCGCCGTCCGCGTCGGACTGTGGGCGATGGCGCTCTTCAGCCTCTTTGCCGGCCTACAGCAACAGTTCGCGCCCCGCTCCTTCTTCGACGACTTTCCGGGGTTCGGTATGCAATGGGTTGCCGTCGACGGTCCGTACAACGAGCACCTGCTGCGCGATCTCGGCGGGGCGAATCTGGCGCTCGCGGTCGTCACCCTGTTTGCGATAGCTCGGCCCACGGTCGGAGTCGTGCGGGCCGTCGCGGCGGCGATGCTGGTAGCCCAGGTTCCGCACTTCATCTACCACGCCGCGCACCTCGAGGTACTGCCGACGACACTCGATCGCGTCTTGCAGACCACTTCGCTGGCGTTGACCCTCGCAATTCCGCTGCTCGTCCTAGTGCGCTCGAGCGGTATCCGGGAGGAGACTGTGACAGCCTCTCAATCACCCGAATTTGCACCAAGCCGAGCCGGACAACAGCCACCGCGGTTGGTAGCTTCCAGTAACTGAGGCTCTCAGCAGTCCCCCAATAGGTCGGTGTCATCCTGTACGCAGTGAAGGATCTAGGCGCACCGTTGCATCAGTTGGCTGACACCGGGATTCTTCAGCTGCGGGCTCGGACTGACCCACGCTTGGTGTCACCACGCGAAGCCGCAGTCCCAACTCCTGGAATCGCTTCGCGCATACAATCGTCCGATACGAACGAGACCGTACTGCGAAGGATGAGCCTGGATGAACCGCGATGACACACGGCGGCATGAGTCGGTCGATCACATTCACCCGACCGACGCCGGATTGATGGATCCAACCGGGAAAGATGCCCCGGGTACCGGAATCTTCGGCGACGAGACGATCGTCCACGATCGCGACGACGGCAAGCCGCCGGGCCTCTATCCGGACGCTCCGGCGCACACAGGAGGAGTGGCTCATCCCGGTCCGACGCCTGCCGAGATCAAGGATGAGATCGAACGGTCGTCGCACCGACGTCAGAGTAGGGCCGCGGAGACGACAGGGCGGGAGGAGCGGTGAAGATCACGCGCGCGACAACCTATGTCGTGGGAAATCCCTGGAAGAACTGGCTCTTCGTTCGCCTCGACACCGATCAGCCCGGGCTCTATGGCGTCGGCGAAGGCACGCTGAACGCGTTCGCGCGGACCATCGAGACGGCCATCCACGAGCTAGCGCCGCGTTACGAGGGGATGGACCCCTTTCAGGTCGAGACGATCTATCAACGAATGACTCGCGATCTTTATTCGGATGGCGGCCAGATTCACGGCAACGCGGTTGCCGCCATTGAAGAGGCTTGCTGGGACATCATCGGCAAGGTGACCGGCAGACCGGTCTACGACCTCCTCGGTGGCCGCTATCACGAGGATCTGCCCGCCTATGCCAACGGCTGGTACGTCGGTCCGCGTACCCCCGAGAGCTTTGCCGAGCGGGCCGCGGAAGTCATTGCTCGCGGGTACAAGGCGCTGAAGTTCGACCCGTTCGGCGCGGCCTGGAGGACGATGATCCCGTGTGATCGCCAGCTTTCGCTCGATATCGTCCGCGCGGTGCGCGAGACCGTCGGCCCCGAGGTCCAGATCATGATCGAGGGGCACCGCCGCTTCAGCGTCTCGGAAGCGGTCTGGGTCGGAGAGCACCTTGCCGAGTTCGAGCCGACCTGGTTCGAGGAGCCAACCGACCACACCAAAATCGACGCCACCGCCGAAGTGGCGCGCCGCATCAACGTCCCCGTATCCGCAGGTGAAAGCTTCCACACCACGCACCAGTTCGCGGAATTGCTCAAATACAACAGCGTC
>JAICRA010000340.1 GCA_025937615.1 Thermomicrobiales bacterium
CATCTCAGGCAGTGACGTTCCGGGTGCGCCTTCCCAATGAATCAGCAGATCCCTATTCTGCAAGGAAGGAAGCATCGCGTGGCCGGTCAGCGGGAGGACCGCGAGACCAAGCACAACGAGAGCGCCCCAGATGCCGAGTGCCCAGCGCGGGCGACCCACGATGCGCGCCAGGACTTGATCGTAGCGGTACTGGAGGTGATAGACGAGCGGCGACTCGCGCCGGTCAAGCGGGGCGTTTCTGAGGAGGAGCAGGATGAGGGCCGGCGTGACGGTGAGCGCGACGACCATGGAGGCCAGCAGCGCCAACGCGTAGGACAGCGCCAGAGGTCCAAAGAACGCACTGGGAAGACCCCACCGGAATCCAACAAAATAGGTAGGCAACAACGCGAGCAGCCCAATCAGCGTTGCGTAGCCGAGTGGCCCGCGTGTTTCGAGCACGGCTTGCCGAATGCCGTCCGCCGTCGTTGCGATCGTGTCCTGTCGCTGCTGGTAGAAACGTCGCCTGATAGCGTCGACCGGGGTGACGGCGTCGCCGACAAGGGCGACCAGGGCCACCACGAATCCGGTCAAGATGACGGTATTGAAGCTGGCGCCACGCAGGTAGAGCACGAGTCCAGCGGCGACCAGCGAGAGTGGGATCGCCACGGCGATGACCACTGTGCTCCGCCAGTCATACGAGAACGCGGCGATCACCAGGACGAACAGGAAGGCGCCGACCAGCAAGGCCGCTCCGAGGTTGTTGATTGCCGTGTCGATCGAGGATGCCGGCCGATAGACGGAGGTGTCGATCTCGATCCCGGAGAGACCCGGGGCGAGCGCCGCCAGGGCCGCTTCCACACCTTGAGTTACCTCGAGGGTGTTGGCGTCAGGGAACTTCTCGATGACCAGTAACAGGTCGCCCTCACCATCGCCCGAGATGTTGTCGCCGATGAGGGGCTGGTGGTCTTCGACGACGGTGGCCACGTCAGCGAGCCTTAGCTCACCTTCATCTGCGCTCTCACCACCGAAATCATCGGTGGTCAACGGGACCTGAGCCAGGTCGTCAGCCGTCTTGATGGGCAGCAGGTGCTGGATCCCGAGTCGTTGATTGGGAGTGTCGATGAACCCACCGGTGCCGGGGGTCGACGCTTCCAGGAAGGTCAGTGGGGAGACCCACAGGGCATTGCCAGTGGTCTCGATGATGTCGAGGAGCGAGACATTGTTCTCTCGTAGCTGCTCCGGATCGACCTGCACCTGGAGCTGGCGGTTCCGCTCCCCCCAGATCGCTACATTCGCGACACCGGGGACGCCCAACAGACGGGGCTTGATCGTCCAGTGAGCGATCACTGACATGTCAATGGGTGAGACCTCGTCTGAGGAGAGCCGGGCCATCATCACCCGACTCAGCGACGACAAGGGCTGGATCATCTGCGGCGGTCTCGAGACCTGCGGCAGGGCATGCGCCTCTGTCAGACGTTCTTGGACGACCTGCCGGGCGCGCATGATGTCCGTCCCCGGCTCGAAGATGAGCTGAATCCGCGAGAGCCCCGGCAGCGACTCAGACCGGATGTCGTCGAGCCATGCCACTCCATTGAGCAAATCCTGCTCCATGGGAACAGTGATCAACTGCTCGACTTCCGGAGCGGAAAGCCCGAGTGCTTCGGTCTGGATCTCCACCATCGTCGGCGTGAACTCCGGCAGGACGTCGACCGGCATCTCGGAAATTTGTCTGGCGCCGGCAGCCATGATCGCCACCGCGACTGCGACGACGACGAGGCGATATCTCAAACTCGACTCGACGATACACCGCATCATTGCTGACACTCCCCACGAGTAAGACCTCTAAGGGTGCCTGAGACCCGCGGTACGGGACTGCAGTGCAGTCACGAACGCACGTCGCGCGGATCACCAGACGGTAGCGGTGCGCGCATGCACGACTACCGGCTCCGACTCAAGCGAAATCTGATTCGGTTATCTATTCAAGAGAGTATTATGACGATCCATCAAAACTTCATCTTCTACTAACGGATACTGCCTTAGACTCTTTCGGGCCTGG
>JAICRA010000096.1 GCA_025937615.1 Thermomicrobiales bacterium
CCCGTTGCTCCATTGCGGCCTCCCTTAGGTCAAGCGGGGCCAGCCGCGGGCAACCGAGTGTACGTTCACTCTAGCACGTTTCGTCGCGGGACCCCCCAAGGGCCAGGTAATTCTTGTTTCGGGACCTAGTGGCGCCGGTAACGATCGATCAGGCCTGCCATGTCGCGGTGAAACTGCCCGTTGGAGGCGATACGGGTGACTCCAGCGGCTTTCGCCTCGCGGCGGCCCTCGATGTCCACGTGTGGGCCAAAGGCGAGCGTCGGCGCGAGATCCCGGTCCGGTCGCGAAAGCGCTTCGCTGATCACTGCCCATGAGACGTCGCCATTCATGTCGATGATGCCGATCGCCACCGTACTCGCCCGCTCGCGCAATGCGCTGACAAATTCCTCAGACGTTGAAACGAAGCAACCTACGAGGCCAAGACTTGCCAGGGCGCTTCGAATGCGCGACCCGAAGAGCAGATCGCGGTTCAAGACGACCGCCTGAGTCGGTCTCCGATTCATGTCTTGCTTCATTGGTCGATTCAGCTCCACTTTGGATCCACCGCACACCAGAGATCTAGCGTCTCGGCTCAGTTCCGTTACGCGCGAAGTCCTATGCTACGATCGATCTCGGTCTACCCGGATAGCGGCGAAATTGCATCGCGTCAGCGCTTTGCCGACGCGCCAGGCAGGAGCGTTTCCACCGTGGCTAAACCGAAAGCCGGCAATGCGTCGGGGCGGCGACTTCAAGTCGAGTACATGACGCGAACCGAACGCGTGCAGGCCGCTGTCAATGGCGCCGAGGTCGATCGGGTTCCAGTCTGCTTTTGGCACCATTTCCAACCGGAAGGGTCCGGCCGGGCGATGGCGGAAGCCACCCTCCGCTTCTTCGATGACGAGTTCGCGCTGGACATCGCGAAAGTGATGCCCGACTTGCCGTATCCATTTCCCAGGCGATCGATCGCCTCGCTCGAGGACTGGCGACTCATCGAGCCCATCGACGCCATGAGATCCCGGTATTTTCGGGAGCGAGCGGAATCGGTCGGGATTTTGAGGGACGCGCTCGGCTTCGATACACCGGTGATCATGACCGTCTTCAGTCCGCTGGCGGAAGCGATGTACGCGGCCCGCGATAGGGACCAGTTCCTGGCCGACCTCCGGGAGCACCCGGTCGTTATCCACGAGGCGCTTGCCACAATCGCCGAGAATCTTGCGGCTCATATGCGCGACATCATCGACGCCGGAGCGGACGGCATTTTCTTCGCTTTGCAGGGGTGCTCCCGCACCATTATGACCGAACAGCAGTATCGGGAGTTCGGGCGCCCATACAATCTGATTGCAATGCGCGGCGCTTCGAGCGGCTGGCTCAATATCTTGCACGTCCATGGAGAGAAAGACCTGATGTTCGATCAGGTGCTGGACTACCCGGTCCAGGTCCTCAGCTGGTCCGATCGTATTGCCGGACCGAGCCTGCGTGAGGCCCGGGTCAAGACGAGCAAGTGCCTGATGGGCGGCTGGAATGAATTCGGCGCCCTGTCTCACGGACCAGAGGAGCAGATCGAAGCTGAGGCGAAGGACGCGCTTGCCCAGACCGGTGGTCGGAAGTTCATCCTGGCCAATGGATGCTCTGTCCCTGACGACACCGACCATCGATGGCTGGAGATCGCGCGTGCCGTGGTGGAGGATCTTCCGGTCAGCTGAGCCGCTCGTCAGTCATCAGCCGCGGCTCCGGCCTCCGCCTTTTCCCGCTTCTCCATGATGTTGGTCGAATGACCAGCATCGAGGCGAGCTTTCGGGTCATAGTGGGTCACCGCGTGGTTGACCGCGGTGACAGCTTCCGCCGCGCCGGTCACGATGAGCTTGAACTTGGCCGGGTAGGTCACCACATCCCCTGCCGCGTAAACACCCGGGATACCGGTTTCCATCGTGGTCTTGTCGACGACAATCTGGTTGCGTTGCAGCTCGAATCCCCACGTTTTCATCGGGCCAAGGTCCGCGACAAAGCCGATCGCGACGATCAGATCATCCGCGGGTATTGTCCGTTCATCGCCCGCCACGTTCTTGTACGACACGGCGGCCAGCCGGCCATCATCACCCTCGTGGATCGCGGTGATCTCGCAGCCGGGGTAATTCAGGTCAACCGTGGACTCCTCCAGCTGCCGGACAGTCGCTTCATGAGCCCGGAACTTCGATCGGTGGATCAGCGTCACCTGCGTTGCCACCGGTTCTAGCGTCACGGCCCAATCGACCGCGGAGTCGCCGCCTCCGACAATGACCACCTGTTTGTCCCGGAAGTCCTCGACGCGCTTCGCGAAATAGTGGACGCCTTTACCTTCCAACTCACGGAGTCCAGGCACCGTCAGTCGCTTCGGCTCGAAGGCCCCAACGCCGGCGCAGACGATGACGGTCCGGCTCCAGCGCTCACCTTTACTGGTTCCCAGCCGGATCAGCCCGTCCGGCAACGCCTCCAGCTCGAGCACCTGCTCGTTCAAGCGAATGGTCGGCTCCGCCTGGCGGGCCTGGATGTCGCAATGCGCGACGAAATCCTTCGCCAGCACGCGCGGGAATCCGATCACGTCATAGATGTACTTCTCAGGGTAGATCGCGGTCAGCGCGCCCCCTGGCTCTTCCAGCGCGTCGATCACCTGCGTGCGAGCTCCGCGTAAACCCGCATAAAATGCGGCGAATTGCCCGGTTGGACCGGCGCCGATGATCGTGATGTCGAAGATGTCGTCGCCCGGAATCGTTCGCGGCGGATCGAGGACCGCCCCGGGTGCCTGAGACATGGGATAAGACTCCTAGCCAGGGGATACCAGCGGTCGGCTCCCCGTTTGGATGCTGAGACCGATTCTAGCATTGCCCCTATCTTCGGCCTCAGCCTTTCCCTGTACGCTCAGCCCAATCCCGAGACGACTCAGAGGTCCAGATCAGATAGCGAGAAGTCCACCCTAGAATGTAAAAAGCAAGTGAAACGCGATGGTTCAGGATGGAGACAGCATGACAGTGCAAACCCGGGATCCACGGCAGTCTGACGTTGACGCCTTGCTGTCGCGCCGCGCGCGGCAGGTAGGCACCGAACCGCTTCTTCAGGGAATGGATCGCGTTGGACAGCGCATCTCCTTCATCTTCGGCTTCCCTGATCCGGCGTCACTACCCGCCAACGAAGTAGCGGCCGTAACAACGCGGGTGCTGGGAGAGCGTGGCCACGCCGCCCTGCAGTATGGCGACAACGCGGGCTATTCCGGTCTGATCGACGCTTTGATCGCGAAGCTAGCGCGCGACCAGGGCATTCGCGCAAGACGTGAAAACGTGCTCATCACGGCCGGGGGATCCCAGGCAATCGACTTGCTCCTCGACGCTCTCGTCGACTGGGGGGACACGATCGTCAGCGAGATGCCAACATGGATCGGCGCCGTGCAGGCATTCCGCAATGTCGGAGCCAACATCGTCTCGATCCCGATCGATCGCGAGGGCATTGACGTGGCGGCACTCGATCGCGAGCTACGACGACTACGCGCCCAGGCCACGATTCCGAAGTTCATCTACGCAAACGCCAACTTCCAGAATCCAACTGGCGCCACGATGTCCCTGCGCCGGCGCGAGGATCTTCTCGCGCTCGCTCGCGCCGCCAGCACGCTGGTCATCGAGGACGACGCCTACTTCGATCTGAGATACGACGGCGAGACCCTTCCTACCATCTATTCGCTCGACGACGGTGGCACTGTGGTGTACATGGGGACCCTCTCGAAGACCATGGGTCCTGGCATGCGGCTCGGTTGGCTCGTCGGTGCGCCCGAACTGATTCGGCGCATCTCGGCGTTGAAGGTCGACGGCGGCACGAACGTTTTCGGCGCGCACGTGGCCGCAGACTGGTTGCCGGAGAGGCTCCTTCCGCACGTCGAGCGGCTGCGTGACGTCTATCAGCGGCGGCGGGACCTGATGCTCGCGGCGCTTGAGCGGCACATGCCGCCCGGCTCGACATGGACGGTGCCGGATGGCGGATTCTTCATCTGGCTGACGCTCCCGTCCGAGATCGATACCAGACGGATGCTTCCTCAAGTTCAGGAGCGGGGCGTGGAGTACCTACCGGGGCCGTCCTGCTTCGCCGAACATGCTGGCGCCAACCAATTGCGGCTCTCGTTCTCGTTCGTTGAAGACGATTTGATTGAACCGGGGATCCAGGTCATCGGCGAGGTCGCCAAAGCCGATTTGCGGGAGGCACGCGCCTAGTTCTTAGCAAGCTACCACGCGGATTCGATATAGCCCCTGCCGCGGCAATGGAGTGCCGCGAGTAGCAAGAAAGGCCAGTTCATGCTCGTCGTCGACGACCTCGAACGAGCCGGGTATCAGACGGTCGTGGTCGCGACTCCCGACACCCAGGGTCGGCCCGTTGGCCGCCAACTCCCTCTGCGCCGGTTTCTGGAGGAACCTTTGGCCGGCGTCGAGGTTTCCTCATACATCCTCGTTTACGACCTCGCCGGTATTCCTCTGACGGACAGCCCGTACTCAGGCGCGAAGACCGGATACCACGATGTGCGCCTCCTTCCCGATCTCAGTACGCTAAGACCATACCCAGGCGTTCCAGCCACCGCGATCTGTCTCGCCGATCTGGTTGACGAGAGTGGGGCGGAGGTTCCGTTTGCACCGCGGGCAGTGCTCAGAGGCCAGGTCGAGGCGGCAAGACAAATGGGTTTCCAAGTTCGTCTAGCGACAGAACTCGAGTTCTATCTCTTCGAAAATGACCCGCGCGAGGCACGCCAACTAGGCTTCCGCGCGCTGGAACCGACGACTCCAGCGCGTTCGACCTATGGCACGGTCGCCGCCATAGCACAGCAACCGTTTTTGACCGCCGTCTGCGAGGCGATGGAAGCGGCCGGAATCCCAGTCGGCTCCGCGCAGACTGAAGCCGGGCGCGGCCAGTGGGAGGTGAACTTCGAACACGGCGACCCACTTGAAGCGGCGGATCACCACCTTATCTACAAGGCGTGCGTCAAAGAACTTGCGCGGCAGGCGGGGATGACCGTGACGTTCATGGCAAGACCTGTTGTCGACGACCTCGGATCCTCCTGCCATCTCCACTTCTCACTCTGTGCCAACGGTCAGCCTGTCTTCCCGGTCGAGCCGGGATCCGGATCGCTGTCGCCCACCGGACGGCACACCGTCGGCGGCCTTCTCGAACACCTGGCTGCCACCGCGTTCTTCTTCGCTCCCTTCGCTAATTCCTACAAGCGACACGCACCCGGATTCGCCGCAGGCGGTGTCACGGCGTGGGGTCAGGACAACCGGTCGGTTGCTATTCGGGTCGTCGGTCGAGGCGAGTCACTCAGGGTTGAGCATCGTTTTCCGGGAGCCGACGCCAACCCGTATCTCGCGGAGGCAGCACTGATCGCCGCTGGGCTAGAAGGCATCGCATCTCAGCGCGATCCCGGACCGCCTGTCGAGGGTGACGCCGATGCTCTCCCCGAGCTGTCTCGGCCCCCCGCGTCCCTGGGTGAAGCTTTAGCGGCCCTCGAGAACTCCCAGTTCGTCAGTAGGTCATTTGGAGCAGAGGTGGTCGCCCACTTCATCGCTCACGCTCGGGCCGAGTGGGCGGCGACACTCGCGACAGTCACCGATTGGGAGCTGACGCGCGGGTTCGAAGCGGTCTAACGCACTCCGCTCAATTTGAACTCGGCATGATGCGGAACAATGGTGTTGCCGGCGCGTCGGAAACGATGATCGACACTCCGCTTCGTGCATGGAGCTCCGGCGGCATCTTGCGGCTGGCGGCAATCGCGGAATAGCATGAACTTCATATTCGCCATTGGCAGTGGTAGAGTCAGGTTTCCGGCAGCGCGCTGTGGTCGTTCAAGTCGCAACGTGTCATATCACTTCCGGGCGCGAATCAATCACGGTCTAGAGACCACCGAACTGGCAGTCATCATGGAGGTTTCAACGTGGAAGACGCTTGTGTAAACCGCCTGTTCTCGCTCGCTCGTGCGGGTCGTTTGAGTCGCCGGCAGCTGCTCGAAACCGGATTGCGCCTCGGCCTCGCCTCGCCGGTGATCCTCTCCCTTATCGAGTCCGCGCCACAGGGCGTAGCGGCCGCGCCGGCAGAACGGGTATCAATGCCGCTGACTTCTAGCGCACTGCAAGAAGAGTCGAGTGGCACGTTGACCGTCTTATGGACTTCAGGCACGGAGGATATCGATCCCCACTACACCTACTCGGAGCTCGCCTCAGCGGTGGCGCTGCTCGTGTACGAGATGCTGTTGGTCCTGAAAGGCGACAGCACCGACGAGTTTAACCCGATGCTGGCCGAATCGTGGGAGGTCAGCGAGGACCAGTCGACCTACACCTTCACGCTCTACCCCGACGTCATGTTCCAGGACGGGACCCCG
>JAICRA010000060.1 GCA_025937615.1 Thermomicrobiales bacterium
GCGCGAGACTGTTCTCGGCTTTATCGTCGCAGAGCCGGACAGCCTCGGCATCGTTCAGGGTGGGAATCCCCCAGCGGCGTAGCGCGCGCAGGGTGTAGCCGGAGCGCGAGTGGGCGACACAGCGGTCGAGGACGACGTCGAAATCGAGCCCGCTGCCGGGAGCGTGTGGCGACGAGAGATCGAGCACGAGGTCGCGATCGAAAATCGGTGCGACTTCGATGCCCCGATCGCGGGCCGTGGCAAGGATCGACTTCTCCTCGGGGCGCAGGTAGGAGACGAGCACACCGAGCCGGGTGGAATGGGATGGCCTCAGCCGAGCGTGACCGTTGGGACTCGATTCAGTCACAGTGACACCAGGACGTCGCGCAGAATTCTAATGGCCAGACCGTATTGTTCGAGATCGATCCGCTCCTCGGGCGTATGGTCGAGTGACGCATCGCCAGGTCCATAAGTAACCATAGGGCAGTTCCAGACCGGTCCGACGACGGTCATGTCAGAGGTCCCCAGCTTCAGGGTGAAGCGGGGAGAGCCGCCCGCGGCACGAATGGCGCGCAGGAACGGGGGCACTAAGGGGGTCTGCTTCGGCGAGCGAAATCCCGCTTGCACCCCATCGACCTCGATCGCGGCCGGCGCGGCGAGCTCTCGCAGGCGTCCCTGAAGCTGGTCCGTCTCGACCCCCGGTGGGAGGCGTAGACCGATCGACATGACCGCTTCATCTTCCAACCCGTTCCCGCGCGAGTGGATCTCGCGCAGCGAGGGGGTGATGGTTGTAAACCCGGTGGAGGCGCCTATTGCGACGTTCTGGGCGTCCAGCTCCGTCACCAGGGCGTTCCAGAACGCTATCGCTTGCTCCCCGGCTGATTCGCCCGGCCCAGCGGTGTGACGAGATGGCTGGCGCAGCCGGTAGTGGAACCCGAGTGTGCCTCGGTAGCCGAGGCAGACGGCATCCCAGCCACTTGGCTCGCCAATGACGCAGTAATCAGGGGCATCCCAGGTGGCGACGGCTCTGGCGCCGGGAGAACCGAGGCGCTCCTCCCCGACCGCTCCGACAACAGTAACTGTCGTCCTGAGGCCGGGTGCCGCAGCCGCAGCCGCGGCTACGAAGGTGCAGAGCGGTCCCTTGGCGTCGACCGCGCCGCGGCCCCACAACTCGCCGCTCTCGATGCGGACGGGGATCTGACCGGGTACTGTGTCGATATGCCCAAGGAGCACGATCTGGCGCGGCCCTGAGCCAATGACCCCGATCGCATTGCCAGCGGCGTCGATGTTGGTGCGAAAGCCGCGAGCGTCCATTTGACGACAGAGCTCGGCGACGGCCACATGCTCGTCGTCGGAAAGACTGGGTATCTTGACCAGGCGGCGCAACAGATCGACGTCGCTGGCGGTCGGGGTGACGCTCCGGGCCGTGGCTGCCGTCGCGATTTCAGGCGCTGATGATGAGATCACGTCCCAGCCCTTGTCCTTGGGCGAGGGTTGCGATACCCCGCCATGCCGGTTCACGTTCGACTGAGAGGCGCTGCACCCCCGTCGCCAATCGGCGCTCCACCGCCCGGGCGATCACCTGTGCAACGGTCAGTTCACCGATCGGGATTGCGTCCCGGAAATCCGGCACGGGACGCGCGTCCCAGACCACCGGGGTCCCGGAGCGCACATCGATGACGATGGCCACGAGGGCCGCGTTCAGCGCGGCGGCGGCGTGCTCGGCCAGCCGGAGAGCCTGATTTGGTATGGCCTTACCAGATCTGGTCTCGAAGGCGGCGGCAGCGCCGTCGACCACGATCACGGTGACCAGGTCATCGGTGCTCGGAGATCCGGCCTGGATGAGTCCGAGGGAGCCTTCGATGCCGCCAAGCACGGCCCGGTGTTCGAGGACAGCCTCGGCCGCGTCCCAGTCGAGGAGCGCAATCGGCGAGGACTTCAGCTCCAGGGGCAGCAGGGTCGCCGGCAGTCCCATTGCCGCAACGGCCTCGATTCCGGCGTCCTCCGATGTGCAGAGTGCCGTCAGCGGTCGCGGAAGATCGTGCACGGCCACGGCCGATGCCACATCGAGGCGGTCACCAGTCGCGGCGATACCCGCGCAGAGCACGGGTACATCGAGGGCAGCGCACGTCGCCAGCACCGCGCGGGCGATTTGCCGGGTCGGGTGGCGGTCGACGACGATCTGAGGTACGGGGAAGGGCCGTCCGCTCGGTGACGGTGCCATCGGGCCGACCGGCAGCGGTTCGTCCGCGGGCGGGAAAAGCGCCGAGACGATGCCAGCTTCTGCCAGCGCTGCCATCAGCGCGTTTTCTTCAACTCGACCACGCGCGCAAAGCACGCCTACCGTCGCCATTGCGGACCCCTTTTCTGCCGTCAACCTCGTCCGGAACGCTCCCGCGGGCCGGTTATTCGCCCCAGTCCTCGCCCTCCTCGGGGGCAAGACCGACGGTTACCGGGTCGACAGTGAGGACTTCGAGATCGACCCCACAGTCGGGACAGGTGACGATCTCCCCCTGCTCGACCTCGCTCAGATGCAGCTCGGCGCCACACTCCGGACAGGTCGCGTCCATCGCTTTTTCCTTCCTCCCTCGCACCTGCACGTGCGGTTGTATTCCTTGCCGACAGAGCCCTCGCCCTGACGCCTAGCTCACGGTGTCGTCGCTACCCCATCGTCAGCAGGAGCACGGCCTTGTGCATGTGCAACCGATTTGCCGCCTGCTCGAATACGATCGATTGCGGACCGTCCGCTACAGCCGCTTCCACCTCCATGTCCCGTTGCATCGGTAGACAGTGCATGAAGACCGCGGCCGGCCGCGCCTCCGCCATCAACGCCACAGTCACCTTGTACGGCGCCAGCGCGAGTCGCTTCTGCGGGTCGTCCGGCTGACCCATGCTCTCGTGGACGTCGGTGTACACCGCGTCGGCCCCGGTGACAGCCTGAACGGGGTCATCGGTGACGAGGATGGAGCCTCCCGCCTGTGCCGACAGCTCCCGCGCGCGTTCAGCGAGGGTGTGGTCGGGGGCAAAGGAGCCAGGAGAGGCGACCGCGACGTGCATGCCCGCGGCGGCGCCGCTGAGCATCAGCGAGTGGCAGACGTTGTTGCCATCGCCGACATAGGCCAGCTTCAGTCCCTTGAGCCCGCCGAACTGGTCATGCAGGGTCAACAAGTCGCTCAGGGCTTCTATGGGATGGAAGCGCTCAGTGAGCGCATTGTAGACCGGCACCGAGGCGCCGCCCATGAAGACGATGAGATCGTCATGAGCGCCGAAACGGGCGGCGATACCATCGACGTAGCGGCTCAGGATCTGGGCCGTGTCAGGCAAAGTCTCGCCGCGGGTGAGCTGGAGCTCGTGCGCGCCGAGAAAAGTCGCGTGCCCGCCAAGTTGCTCCATGCCTGCCTGAAAGGCATTGCGGGTGCGGGTGCTGGGATGCTGGAAAAGCATGCCCAATGTCTTCCCGGCCAGATATGGGTGCGGTTGCGCCCGCTCGCGCTGGGTCTTGAGCCAGAGCGCCGTGTGGACGAGCGCGTCGACCTCGGCGCGCGAGAGGTCGAGGTCGGACAGGACGCTACGCCCGCGCAGTCCGGGAGCCGCGACGCGCGCGGCAGGATCGTCGATCCAGGAAAAGACCTGCCCGCCCAGCCCCGTCGCGTTGTAGCCGTCGATCACTGTCTGCACTACTGTTGTTCTCCTTACGCCACTGTCGAGCAGAGGGTGTGCAGGAGGACTGCCTTTTGCAGATGGAGCCGATTTTCGGCCTGATCGAAAATGATCGAGCGCGGGCCGTCAGCCACGGCGGCTTCGACCTCCTGATCGCGGTGCATGGGCAGGCAGTGCATGAAGACCGCCGCTGGTTTCGCCGCGCTCATGATCTTGGTGGTCACTTTGTACGGCGCCAGGGCTACCGCTCGTGTGGCGGCGTCGGTCTGACCCATGCTGACATGGACATCGGTGTAGACCGCATCGGCGCCGCTGGCGGCCGCCATCGGATCGTCGGTGACGACGATCTCGGGATCCGCGCCGCTGGCCGCGGCCAGCCAACGCGCGTGATTCACGACTTCCGGGTCCGGCTCGTAGCCCGGCGGCGACGCCACGGCCACGTTCATGCCCATCACGGCGCAGGTCAGCAGCAGCGAATGGACCATGTTGTTGCCGTCGCCAAGATAGGCGAGCTTGCGTCCGGCGAAGCCGCCGAAAGCCTCCTGCATCGTCAGTAGATCGCTGAGCGATTGCATCGGGTGGCAGCGGTCGGAGAGCCCGTTGAGGACCGGAACCGATGAGGCGGCGGTGATCTCTTCGATATCGCTGTGCGCGGCGACGCGGGCGACGATGCCGTCGACGTAGCGGCTCAGGACCTGCGCCGTGTCGGCAAGAGTCTCCCCGCGCTTGATCTGCAAATCATGGACACCGAGGAAGATGGCCTGACCCCCGAGTTGGGCCATGCCCGCTTCGAACGCGACGCGGGTGCGAGTGCTGGGGTGCTGGAAGATCATGCCGAGCGACTTGCCGGCCAGGTACCCGTGCGGCTGACCTGCCTGCCGCAGCTTCTTCAACCGGGCAGCGGTGCCGATCACCTCCAGGATCTCGTCACGGGTCAGGTCGGTGTCGGTGATGACACTTCGCCCCTGCAAGCGCGCGCTGATGGTGAAGGTCGGAAAATTGCCCGCGCCGGGGCCGCCGAGCGAGATCGCGCGGGGAGCGATCGCTTCGGTGAACGGGTCGGATTGCGGTTCAACTCGGGTCAGACTCGGCGTCGGTTGCGGGATTGGGCGCGGCTCCGCCGCGGTGGACGCTTCGAACATGACAAACCCCCTTCGGTTCCTGACGTCGACGGGACGCCTGGCGCCGGCCGGCGCATCGTGCGCCGAATCCGGACCAAAGGGGCGAGAGGCGTCTGCTCCCGCGGTACCACCCTTCTTGCGAGCGACCGGGGAACCCCGGCGGCGCGCATCTCTCGGTTGTTCGTTCCGTGGGAACCACCCACCTGAGCCTACTTGTCGCGCGAGGCGACGTTCTTCGGCCAGCCGCTCCGGGATGCGTTCGGGGCGATTCCGCGGGTCCCAGGCTTCCACCGTCCCTGAGTCGCTTGCGCGGTTCTCGGCCCTACTCCTCCCCATCATCGCGGGGGACCACCTCGCGCACGTCGCATGTTGCGTGCCGGTGGTCGAGATATGACTACTGCCGATGAATTGTTCGCGGCAAAGCGCTGATCGTTCCGCGGTCTGGCGGCCGTCAGCGCGTCGGACGGGACCGACGCGCTGGCCGCCAGCGCGGAGAGCGGGAGGGGTCCTCCAACTGCCGCCGATGCGATTTCGTCATCGCGCCACCTCCAGTGTTTCTTCCCGCAAGCGGCGATCACGCTGTGCCGCGACTTTTTGACCGAGACCGAACAGCCGGATGAAGCCCTCGGCATCGGCCTGACGGTAGACGTCGTCTTCGCCGAATGTGGCGAGATCTTCACGATAGAGGCCGAAAGGTGACCTGCGACCGACCGCGCTGGCGGCGCCCTTGTACAGCTTCATCCGCACGTCACCGGTGACCGGCAACAGGCTGCGGTCGACAAACGCGTCGAGCGCCTCGCGCAGCGGCGAAAACCAGAGGCCGTTGTAAACCAGATCGGCGTACGTCAGCGTCAGCTCATCCTTGAGCCGCATCGTCGCCTTATCGAGCGTCAGATGCTCCAGCTCCCGATGGGCGGTGGTGAGAATAGTGCCGCCCGGAGTCTCGTAGACACCGCGGCTCTTCATCCCCACCAGCCGGTTCTCGAGCAGGTCGATGCGACCGACTCCATGCTCACCACCGATGGCATTGAGGGCTTGCACCAGCGCCAGCGGTTCCAGGAGCTGGCCATCGAGACTGACCGGCCACCCTTCTTCGAAACCGAGCGTCAGGTAGGCCGGAGTGTCGGGCGCTTGCTCGGGCGAGACGGTCAGGGTGTAGGCGTCGTCGGGCGGCTCGGTCCACGGGTCCTCGAGCGCGCCACCCTCGTGCGAGAGGTGCCAGAGATTGCCATCGAGCGAATAGATCTTGGCCGCGGTCGCCTGCACCGGCACATCGTGCGCGGCGGCGTAAGCGATGGCGTCTTCGCGGGAGCGGATGTGCCACGAGCGCCAGGGCGCAATGACCGTCAGATGCGGCGCCAGCGCCTGGTAGGTTAGCTCGAACCGGACCTGGTCGTTGCCCTTGCCGGTGCAGCCGTGCGCGACCGCATCAGCGCCTTCCAGGAGAGCGATCTCGACCTGGTGCTTGGCGATGACCGGCCGCGCCATCGAGGTGCCGAGGAGATACTTTCGCTCGTAGACCGCACCGGCGCGGAGCGTGGGGAAGACGTACTCGCGCAGGAACTCCTCGCGAGCGTCGATGACGTAGGCCTTGGACGCCCCGCTGGCCAGGGCCTTGGCTTCGATCTGGGAGAGGTCGTCAGGCTGACCCACGTCGACCGCGGCCGCGATGACTTCGCAGTCGCCGTACTCTTCCTTCAGCCAGGGAATGATGCAAGAGGTATCGAGACCCCCGGAGTAGGCGAGGACAACTTTTCTCGGCGCGTGGCCGGCGGGTGATGACACGTGTAGAACTCCCGGTCAGAAGATGAACGCGAACCAGACACACCCCACCTGGGGCAGTCGCTGCTAGGCCGAACGGGGAATGCCCGTCCGGCAAGTACGGGTTCGGAGGTTCGGGACCGAGAGCGCCGTCATGAGCGCGGCTAACCTTCGTTGTGAGCACGATGATTCACGTGTCCGCCGTTGGACAGGGGTGACCTTACGAGGATTAGTGGGATTTGTCAAGACTTTCGGGAAGAAGCGGGACGATCGGTTCTCCTGAGGACGGGGAGGTTTCCTCGCCAGACCCGCCACCCACTACGCGCGTCCGGGGTCCATCGGCGGGGGGAGAAGAGGGGACAGCCGCCAAATGGCAGCTCGCGGGATTGGCGTTGCTTCTCGGTGCGCTTGCCCTGACTTTGGTTGCCGCCGGTCCAGGAACGGTGCCTGGCGACATCGCGGTCGCTCGTGCCATCCAGCAGCCGCCATCGGCGACGATCGACAGAGCGGCTTCAGTCGCCAGTCTGGTCGGTGACGACTTTCCGTCGGCGGTGGTCATCGCGGTCATCGGGATAGTGTTGCTGATCATTATTGGGCGGCGCGACCTGGCGCTGTTCCTCGGCGCCGCGGCCGCGCTGCGCGCGGTTGGACCGGTCCTGAAAGTACTGATCGCTAGTCCGCGACCCACGGCCGAAGCAGTTGTGATCGTCGCGAAGTCAGATGGGCTGGGGTTCCCGAGCGGGCACGCGCTGGGTGCGGCGCTCCTCTATGGCGCCATCGCGATCCTCGCGCCGCAAGTCGTGGCCGATCGACTCGCCGCTCGCGCGATTCAGGGCGTTTCCATCGCCTTGATGATCCTGATCGCACTCTCGCGAATACGCCTCGGGGTGCACTGGCCCTCGGATGTAGCAGGCGGACTGTTGTTCGGGCTGGGAGTGATCTTTCTGCTCCAGGGGTTGTTCCTATCTTGGCGGCGGGCAGCCGTCAAAAGGTGAGGGAACCGTGCTTGCGCCGCACCTCGTGGCGCGTGTACGAAACTTCATCCACTTCTTCGCCTTCGTTGTCGACGAGCCGGATTACGCCACCTCGGCTCGAGAGCGGAACATCGTTGAGGATCTCGAAGCGGCGCACCCCGCGTGCCGGCACGACGCCGTCCAGAACCGTCGCGTCGCC
>JAICRA010000294.1 GCA_025937615.1 Thermomicrobiales bacterium
CAATCAAGGATCTTCCGGATAGGGTACACGAGCTAAGCTGGACACACGAGATAAAGAAGGAGGTCCGCGGATGGCAGCCGGTGACGGTGGCAATGGTAGGACCTCACTGTTAGTTTGGGATGTCCCACCCGATCAGGAGGAGCCCTGGTGCTTTTTGCAGGAACTTTCAGGCTCTCGCCGGCGGCCAGATACTGGAGGTGACGTATGCTAGAAACGGTCGACGTCGGCACGCAGGTTCTGGACCTGTACGAGGGTAGCGTCGGGGCCGAGGCCCAACTCAGGGAACTCGCCGCTCCCCTGGAGCACGCTCGGATCCTCCACGTCAACGCCACCCCTTACGGCGGCGGAGTCGCCGAGTTCCTCCGTTCCGAGATACCCCTCTTGCGTGACCTGGGCCTTCTAGCCGACTGGATCTCGATCCCGAAGTGGCGCTGGAGTACGAGTATGCGGGACGCGCCTATCGATTCTGCTCGGAGACTTGCCGTCAGCAGTTCGAGGCGACCCCTGAGCCCTTCCTGCGGGCTATTGCATGACAATCCTAACCATCAGCTGTGGCAGATCGCGGCTGTTGCGTTCCCGGTTGTGTCAGAGTGGTGTCATCGAGATAGCACGATAGGCGACACAAAGGATTGGCCACTGGGTGACTCCATATCCTCTTGCGAGGTACCTAGAGCAGATCGATTGTAAAGACCCCTTGACCTGCCCCTGTTTTCTGTACCAGGAGACTGGAGATTCTCTCGATAGAGTAGCAAGATTCGGAGGAAGGCTGATAATGTCGGGTTTCGTAGACAGCATATTCGTTGCTCCGGAAGGTGGTGCACAGATACAGGGCGTACAGGCGGCCACCGCTCTCGAAGGCTGCGGTTTGGAGAATGACCGCTACTGCACTGGGACCGGACATTGGAGCCGCTTCGGCAGGGTGTGCGAGGTAACCTTCATCGCAGCCGAGGACCTCGAGGATATCGAACGAGAGACTGGTGTGAGCGTAAAGAACGGCGAACACCGGCGTAACCTGGTTACCAGAGGGATAGACCTAAAGGCCTTGCGGCGCGGCGAGCAGTTTCGTGTCGGGGAGGTTGTATTTGAGTACCGGGGTCCACGGTCAGTTTGCCGGTACATCGAGCGCCTTACCGAACCAGGTATGACACAGGCTCTAAAGGGTCGCGGTGGAATCTGCGCGAGGGTAATCGAAAACGGCAAGGTCCGGGTAGGCGACGAGATTGAGCTGCTGTAGCCCCAACGAAGTGGCTTCCCAGAGCCAACTGCCGGTCACGGTGAACGGAGAGCTCGTTGGCATGCCCACCATCGAGGACATCGGCCACGCCAGCTTGCTCGTGCATCCCGCTGATCAATTCCCCAATGCTCGTAAAAGCTCTCGGATGCCCGTACGCTACCGCGGCACCGCTACGGCGCGTATGAACCAAGCCCCGTGGTGTCTCCGAGGATCTGCCTAGCTTCTTCCGCAAACGAAGCGGGCACTAGAACATCCCTGGGTCCGGCGGATAGGAAGTCCGGCGCATCGAAGCCGGGCGCACGTTGGATCAGCGATGGGATGCCGGCGTCCTTTAGCACACCATCCATCAGTAGCGCAATAGATTCGTCCGGGGCCGCGGCTACTTTCACCCACCTCTCCGCCATGCACGTATCTTACCCCAGGCTATTCACCGAAGCGTGTAGATGGGTGTTCCGAAGTTCGGAGTTCGCCGATGAGATATTCGCGACTCGACGCTAGTCGCGCAGGCGAAGCAGCGGCTGCTCTTACCAGACCCACGCGAACACCGCGCCAATGACGGTGGCCCATAGCGAAGACGCTTGATCTGCAATCGTTCAACGTTGTTTGCCGCCATGCCTGTTCAGTAGAGTCTATCCACAAGATCCCCTGTGGCACCGCGTGGAATCGAACGGCGACCTCAGCCAAGGTGCTTCGTCATGTAGACGAGGAAAAACTTCCCGTGGGAGCGTCTATCGTACTCGACGTAGCCAATCTTTGCGTACATTGCTAGATTTTCCGTCATCTTTTCGTGCGTATATAGATGAATGGAATCGAAGCCCATGCGCTGGGCTTCGGCTTCCGCAAACTCAAGGAGGGCTCTTCCGATGCCCTCCCCGCGATGGGAGGGTGCAACAGCGACGTTGTCAATCAGGAATCCTTCGTCGTCAACGGTGAGGACTATCACTCCCATGATGTTTCCGTAACTCTCAGCGACGGTCACTCGCTGGTTGGCGATGACCTCTGCGTAATCGTCGGTCATCGGGCGAGGCAGCATCCCGAGGCGCTCTACGTAGTGTCCGTACGCGGCGTTAACAAGTTCAGCCACCTTCGACACATCTGCCCCGGTTGCGGGTCGGAACGAATACTCAATCACTGATCAACCACCGGCTCCTACTATAATTCATCGCTACTCTGCCTGTGCTCTGTCGTTGTGGCCTCGGTCGCAGGCGGGATACTGCCTCCCTCCGCGGAAGGCATGAACGAACGGGACGGCACGGACGCCCAGCAAGGCGACCATCCACCGCGTTCGCTGCACGGGGATCGTTCGCTACTCTAGAATCAAGACCGAAGCGATTCTAATGGAGGCTTGACCCTGACACAGTGTCAGGGCTTAGAC
>JAICRA010000044.1 GCA_025937615.1 Thermomicrobiales bacterium
CCAGGTGCCGCACGTCACTTCGAGCAGTTTCCGGTTTCCGCTGGGTTGGAGAAACTTCGCCTCCTTCTGTCCGGAATACGCGATACCGACTACGGTGTTGAGTTGATAGGCGACGTAGGGATTACAAGCCACTTTGGCGATGTGCTTCGTAGGGCTAAGGTTCCCTCCCGAATCGTAAGAGTCGTGGAGTAATCTCACCAAACCCACTTGTTGTCACTTTCAACGCCCTTCCGATAACGCCGAGCGATTTGTGAACGAGTGGGGACTCGCTGCAGAGATCAAATCTTGGTGGGAATTCCCGGGCCTTTTTGGGGGGTCTCGCCGTCGGCCTGTGGCCTCCGGTCGAGCCCAGGAGGGGCGATCCGGCCGCAGAAAGTGCGGCCGTTTTTCTATGGGCTCGCCCATCCGTGACTCAGCCCGAAGGGCGCGATAGTCGCCTTTCCCCGGGCGGCTCGGCAGGGACCGACCCGAGATACCTCCACAGCGCCTTCAGCTCCTCGTCCGTCATGTTGCGAAACTGCTTCCACGGCATGATCTCGTGCAGCATCGCTCCGTTCGGGCGGCGCCCCTCGCGCATGGCAGTGAAGAAATCCTGCTCGCTCCATCCCGACAGGCCTGTCGGCGTCAGGTTCGTCGACGGCGGCGCGCCGGGTGCCGCCATTGGACGGCCGGCGAGATTCGAACCATGACAGGAGCGGCACGAGGCGATGTCTGCCAGATAGCGGCCGTACGCAGCGGTCGGTCCCGGGCTGACTCCGGCGGGTCGTGCGAACGGAGGAGTCTTGGGTGCGGCCAGCAGGGGGAGCTTGCCTGTCGCCAGCAGGGCCCGGCCCAGAAGCCGGAGATGCGTGGCCGGAAGTTCCCGATCTGCTGGAGGAAGCTCACGGAGGTAGCCGAGAATGGCCCCGAGGTCCTCGTCCGTGAGGTGCACGTAGACCTCGCTCGGCATGAGGATCAGCGATGAGCCGTCCGGGCGGACGCCATGGCGGATGGCACGCACGAAGTCGTTGTCGGTCCGGCCGTTTCCGACGCCGCCACGACCTCGGGTGAGATTCGTCCCGACGGCGAGCCCGATCGCCCCCGCGTCCAGGTACAGCGCGCCGCCACCATCCGAGCCGTGACAGGTCGCGCAGCCGATGCTCTGGTAGAGATGCCCCCCGCGCGACACTGAGGCGCTGTCACTCTCGGCGGATACCGGCGATGCCGCGACGACGTACTTCCGCTTGAGGCGGTACTCACTGCCGATGAGGGTGGCCCCCAGCAGGCAGAGGACGATCACTGCAAGGGCCAGCAACAGGTTCCGGATCATGTGAACCGAGGTGCTTTCAAGCGAGGCAAACCTTCAATGGAAGATGTTCGTCCGTGAGAGACGCGTCGACGCTGACATTCCGAGCTCTATTGCGGCAATCAGGCCAATAAGGCGACAAGCGAAAGCAAGACGGCCGCGAAAAACGCGGCCGTCTTGCCTGTCGGGTACTGCGAGCTCGCCTACTCGCTGCTCTTCGAGAGCCTGGTGCGAAGCTCGTTCTCTCTGGCCGCGATCTCCGGGCCGAAGTCCTCCGATTCCCAGATCGGCCGGATCTCGAGGTCGCTCGGACCCGGCATCGGATTGGGGCACCGCTTCGCCCACTCGACCGCTTCTTCCATCGACCGGACCTGCCAGATCCAGTACCCCGCTACCAGCTCCTTCGTCTCGGCGAAGGGGCCGTCGGTGACCGAGCGCCTGGTGCCATCGAAGTGGATCCGCTTGCCGAACCTGCTCGGCTTGAGACCGTCACCGGCGAGCATGATCCCGGCCTCGACCAGCTCCTCGTTGAACCTGCCCATCTGCTCGAACATCTCCTCGGCGCCTTCCATCTCGAGCGGATGCGACTCTGCTTCAGACTCTCTGGTCGCCTTCACGATGACCATGACCCGCATGTGACCTCCGTAGGGTTGGGAGCGGCCCCGACGGCCTGCTCTATCATGCGTCGTTCGAACGTACGGGAATTCGACATCTGCGCCCAGACTTGGGCTGGCCTAGCCCACGGGCCGCACCCGCCGCCCAACCCGCAGTTCCCGTCCCTCCTGCGACAGAAGCACTTCCGCCACGCGGCGCGCATCCGCCGGCAGCGGCCGGTGCCTCGCCCACCAGCGCTCGGCTCGGTCGGCGGTCCACGCCGATTCGAGGGAGATGGCGGCGAGTCGGCTGCTCACCGTTTCGGCGCTGTCCGGGCGGTGCGCCGGGTCCTTCTCCAGGCACTGCATGACAAGGTCTTCGAGCGGAGCGGGGAGCGGCGTCGCGTGAGTGGTCGAAGGCCTCGGCGGTGGCGTGTGAGCATGATGGTACATCATCTCCACGACGGTGTTGCCGTCGAATACGAGCCTGCCGGTCAGCAGCCAGTACGCGACACACCCCAGCGCGTACAGGTCAACCCGATGATCGGTGTCGGCAACACCGAGCACGACCTCCGGCGCCATGAACGCCGGGGTGCCGCTGGTGCTGCTCTCGGCACTGAGCTTCACGGCCTCATCCGCGGAATTCCGCGCGGCATCGAGCTTGACCAGGCCGAAGTCGAGCACCTTCGCGAAATCGAAGGTCGTCCCCGCGCGACTGACCACGACGTTCGCCGGCTTGATGTCACGATGCACCAGCCCATTGCCGTGTGCGTCCTGCAGCGAAGAGCAGACCTGGCGGAGGATGTGCACCACCCGTTCCGCGGGCAGCGGTCCGTATTGACGGACCAGGGTATCGAGATCCACGCCGTCGAGCAGTTCCATCACGTAGTAGAGCCTGCCGTCCTCGGTGGCGCCGAAGTCGAAGAGCTGCACCGTGTGCGGGGACCTGAGCGCGGCGGTCGCACGGGCCTCGCGCTCGAATCGCCTGAGGAGCAGTTGCGGGTCACCGAACATCTGCGGCCGGATGAGCTTGATCGCCGCGGGCCGAATCAGCAGGCGGTGCCGCGCCCGCCAGACTTCCCCCATCCCTCCCCCGCCGATCCTTTCCTCGAGGACGTACTGCCCCAGCTCATTCGCCTCGGCCACCTGCCGGCGAAGGCCGTACGTAACCCGGGATACGACGGTAGCCAGCGTCGTGCCCAGGATGCTCCAGAGCACGGTGTTGAGGGTCATGTAATGCTTCTGGAAGGCCGGAGTGAATTCGGGCAGGAGCGCCGTGGGATCATGGCGCACGATGCACATCACCACAGTCGGGAGGAAAGCCAGCGCCGAGAGCAGCATGGTTCGGCGCGGCCGCGACGGGACCAGGATGGCCCGGATCATGACGGTGACGGTCAGGGCGAGCAGCACCTGAAGGATCTGGCTGCCGTCATCCAGTATCATGAGCGACAGGAAACCGCAGGCCACGACAATGCTGAGGGCGTCGAGCCTCCCGAGGAGCGGCACGGAGAGCCTTGAGCGCCTGACCAGGAGCCAGAGCACTCCCATCGTCGAGCTGGCGGCGAGGTGCCCGTAGGCGACCGGCGCGGTCACCACGGCGCCGAACGGTGCGCCGCCGACCAGCACCATGCTGGCGAGAAGGAAGAGGTAGAAGCCAAACGACACGAGGAACAGCGTCTTGCCGACCAGCGCGAGACGCTCCCGCACGAACTCCAGCCCGTTGGAGGTGTCGAGTCCTCGCTCGAGGAGGCCACTTGCGCCGGAATCGGTCGGGAAAGTCGGCGATGTGGGCATGTCACTCACATTCGATGTGTCCTCGTGCCCGGGACCGATGCGAACCCGGGAACGCCCGGCCTCGTACCGCTGAGACATATGCAATACTCGGGATCTGAGAGAGCAAGGTACGGTGAAGACCGGTATGAGTGCCAGCAAGCATTACGCGGGCTCGGCCCGTTGATGACCCGCAGGAGCTCTGCTGGCTCCGCCAGCCGTGCAAGCGGAAGCCGGAATTGTCCCGAGCCCAACCCGACAGTTTCCGATGGCAGTGAAACCACTCGAGCAGTTGTTGGCACGATGCTGGAATCCGACTGAATAGATGCGGCGCTCTGATCAGGAGAGTCGAGTTTCGAGCCCAGAAGGGCAACTGAAGGGCCAGCTAATGACCAAAGGTCGCACCCCGGCCATCGTGGATTTGCGGCTGAGACACCTCGTAGGCCGAGCCTGAGCTCAGAACTCAGGATGCGGGGGGCGGCACTTGATCGTCACTTGACCCCACTCTCGTACTTTCGCGCCACGTTCCTTGGCCGGCGATCCCGCCAGAAGCATCCGACCCGCCAAATGAGACTGCTATGCGCTTCCCCAACCTCCGCCCGCTCTTGCTCGGAGTCATCTCAGCCTGCGGTGACGCCACTGCTCCACCCGTCACGACCTTTGCGATTTCCCCCGGCAGTCTCGAGCTGTCGGAAGGCCGCTTCGCTTCACTCACGCTGCGGACGAGCATGCCTGATTACCGCCTCCCCGGCCTCACATACTGGTCATACGTTTCAGATGATCGCTCGGGCGGTGGCGGGGTAGGATTCTCGGAAGGCTTCCTGCTTCCGTGGCCGCAAGAGGTGAGTGTGCACGCGTGGGGAGCGACGACCGGTCGAGTCATTGTCGAACATGTGTCGGCGCTGCTGGCAGATACCATTCCGATCAGAGTGTACGGCGTCTCAGTCGCGGCCGTGACTCTGGAGCCGGTCTCCGGCTCGATCAGTGTGGGCGAATGGACTGATCTCTACCCCCGGATAGTCGACAGCGTCGGGGTCAATCTGCAGCGCTTCATCACGTGGTCGTCCAGTGACTCGTCTGTCGCGAGCATCGAGTACTGGTCCAGCAGCGGATTCAGTGCCGGGTTTTCGCGTGTGTGGGGGCTCAGGCCGGGGACGGCGACTGTCTCAGCGACTGTCGATGGCGTGACCGCTGACTTCACGATTTCCGTTACCGGACCGTAGTTCCAGAGGACGTGCTCGCGTAAGGAATGGGCGGTCCAGGAGACGGGGCGCGATTCAGTTCGTGGCAGCCCACCATTTCGCCGAGGCGTCGGACGACACGGCGACCGTCGAGACCGGCGCCGGGAGGGCGAGCCGCTCGACCAGCAGCTCGTGATAGCGAGGATCCTGCCTCAATCCTTCGAATCGCGCATCCCAACCGAGGTGCACGAGGAAGGTCGAGCGTTCATCGGCAGCGCGGCGAAGCCACTTGAACGCCTCGTCCCTGTCCTTCAGCCCCGCGTAGATGGAGGCAATGTCGTACGACGAGACGTACTCGTGCTCATGCCGCGCCAGCAGCTCGCGGAGGATGCGCCGGGCCTCGGCGGCGTGCCCGCTCGTGGCGAGCGCATGGCCGAGTGCGGCCGCCGCGAACGCGTTCGGAGTGAGCCGCGTCGCCTCACGGAGCGCCAGGATCGCGGAATCGGGCTTCGCCTCTCCCATGTACGCCCAGCCGCGGACGACGTGAGCCCAGAAATCGGGCATCATGCGATTCGCCTCGGACGCGTACTCCATGGCCTGTGCGTGCTGCCGGTCGAAAAGGCTGTGCCAGCCCATGCACGAGAGCAGCATCGGATTCGCCGGATCGAGGGCTACCGCCTGCTCGGTCTGCGCGAGCGACTCCTCGCGGCGGCCCAGGGCGAGGAGGAAGTGCGCGTAATCGTGGTGGATCTGGGCATCGTTCGGGCTGAGGTCGAGTGCACGCCGGAAAGACCGCTCGGCGGCCGACCAGTTCCATTCGTGCAGCATCTTCACGAGCGCCATCTGTGCATGCGCTTCGGCGAGGAGCGAGTCGCGTTCCAGCGCCATGCCCGCGGCGAACTGCATCCTGCCCAGCGCGACGCCCGGGGCCATGTCACCGAAGAACGCGCTGAAGTAATAGGCTCGCGCCATGCCGGCGTACGCGGGTGCGAAGCCGTCGTCGAGCGCAATCGCCTTCTCGAAGGCGGCGATGGCATCCGCGAGCCGCCAATGCGCCTGGTAGTAGACCGCTTTCAGGTATGCATCGTGAGCGGCCGGGTCGGCGCGCCGCGACACGACAGCGGGTGGCGAGCCCGCGCCGGATCCGGACGCGTCGCCGAGGAAGCCGGCCACCCCGGCGGTCACCTCCTGCTGCAGCCGGAACAGGTCGCGGAGGTGTCGCTCGTAAACCTGGGCCCACAGCCGGCGCCCGGTGGCCGGATCCACCAGTGCGGCCGAGATCCGGACGCTATCGGTCCCGCGCGTGAGCGTCGCCTGCATCACCACGTCGGCCTTCAGTTCGCGCGCCACCTGCGCGAGTGACTTCGGCGGGCCCATCGTGCCCATCATCGGTGCGCCGGCCGCAGCAGGCGCCATGGTGGTTGTGGGCATGCCAGCCTGGTTCCCGGTTGCCATGCCCCCCATCGCGGCGCCCGGCATCGCGCCGCCGGCTCCCGCATAGCGCATCACCGATGCCCGCGAAATGACTCGCAACTCGTTGGTGCGGGTCAATTCGCCGATGATGGCATCGGTCAGGCCGTCCGCCAGATGCGCGTAATCGGCGCCCGGAGAGGAGTCCGCGATCGGCAGCACGGCCAGCGTCCGGAGTGGGGCGGGCGGAGCGACCGTGCGGTCACTCGAGCGGGACTTCAGGGCGACGCCCGTGGCGGCCAGCCCGGCGACAAGGACGAGCGCGCCGATCACGGAGCGCCGTGCCGGGAGCTGACGTCGCGGAACCTGGTCTCGGCCGCGGGCGTCTGCCGGCGCCCTGGGTGCGTCGGCCGCGCCCGATCCGCATGCCATGAGCGCGTCCCGGAACTCGCCCACGGTACGGAAGCGGTCCGCTGGTACGCCGGCCAGCGCCTTGTCGAGGGCCCGTTCCACTGCCGGAGCGATCATCGGACGAACGACATGGATGCGGGGGACCGCTCCGCTCGCTCGTCTGGCCGCAATCGCCGCGGCAGTCGGTCCGGTGAACGGCGGCTCGCCGGTCAGCAGCTCGTAGAGCACGCAGGCGAGACTGTAGAGATCCGACCGGCCATCCACGACCGGGTCACCCCCTGCCTGCTCCGGGCTCATGTATGCCGGCGTGCCGAGCACCAGCCCCGTTCCCGTCAGCTGCTCCTCGCCGGCAGTGCCGACCGCACGTGCAATCCCGAAGTCGGCGACGACGGCCTCGCCGTCCTGCAGGAGGATGTTCTCCGGCTTGATGTCGCGGTGCACGACGTTGTGCCGATGCGCGTAGTCCAGCGCGGAGGCCACCTGGCAGGTGAGACGCAGCGCATCGCCGATCGGCAGCTGTCGCTCGCGCTCGATGCGCTCGCGCAGCGACTCTCCGTCGACGAACGGCATGACGTACCAGAGTAGCCCCCCGGTCTCGCCGGAATCGTGGAGCGGGAGGATGTGGGAGTGCGCCAGGTGGGCGGCGATGCTGATTTCGCGGAGGAAGCGGTCGGGTCCCACGGCGGCCGCGAGCTCGGGACGCAGGACCTTGATCGCGACGGGACGGTTGTGCTTCTGGTCCCGCGCGTAATAGACCGTACCCATCCCCCCCTGACCGAGGCGACGCTCGATCAGGTACCGGTCGGCGAATACCGACCCGATGGTGAGGTCGCTGGTGGGCATGGGGCTCGAGGTGGAGTAGCCGATTCCATGCTACCCTTCGGGACCGCCATCCGCAAGCAATTCCGGGCCACCACTCTCCGCAGCGAACGCGGGCGCTCCCGTGGGTGCAGCGTGCAGAATGCCGGACCTGTGGGGATCGGCAATCAGGTCGGGTGACTTCGCGAGCCCTGTACTGGAGCAACCGGCGCATTCGTCCGGGCATCCCTCTTGCTCGTGGGCGCGTGTCCGTTGGAGTGGCGCGCGTGGATCCTCATCTGCGCTTCACGCGTTCTTCACCTCGAACCCCCCAGAGTAGAAATACCTTCAGCTGGAGTGCCGCATGCGCTGCCGCCTCTTCCTCCTTGTCGCCGGGTCCGCCGTGATGGGCTGTGCCCCCGCGTTCCCGCCCCGGCCGGAACTTCCGCCGGTCTCCGCCGAGCTCGGCAATGCCGCAGCGCGCGAACCCGCGGCACCGGTGATTCCGAAGCCCGATCTCTCGACCGTGCGCGCCGAAGTCCGGGCAGCCGCACTACCCGCGAGCGAGAGCCCGCGCGTCGCGACTCCCGGGCGCCGCTAGCCGCCGACCGACACTGCCTCACGTTCGATGGACGGCCGCGGAAACGCGGCCGTCTTTCATGGGGCCTTTGCCGCCAGCGGCGGTCCCGCCGGAAGGCCAGGCAGCACATTATTCGGGATGCCTTCGATGCGCCCCAGGCTGCGGCCAGATCTTCGCTGCCGATCACGTCCCGGCCCCCGGCTCACGTGAGCCAGAGAATCTCCATCGATTCACGCGACCTTCTCGACCGCATCCGTGCCTACGGCGATGTGGGGAGGGCGGGCGATGGCCGACTGAGCCGCGTGACGGGGACCGATGCCGACCGCGCCGGACGCGATACGCTCGTCGCCTGGATGAAGGAGCATCGGCTCGCCGTCGACATCGACGCCATCGGGAACGTGTTCGGTACGTGGGGTCGGGGACGCAATGACGTGGATACGCCGGTCGTCATGATCGGCTCGCACATCGACACCGTGGCGGACGCCGGCATCTACGACGGCGCCTACGGCGTCCTCGCAGGTCTCGCCGCGCTGCGAGCGCTCATCGCATCGGGCGCCCGGCCACGGCGGCCGGTGACGCTCGCGGCGTTCACCAACGAAGAAGGCGTCGCCTATACCCCGGACATGATGGGGTCGCTCGTCCA
>JAICRA010000035.1 GCA_025937615.1 Thermomicrobiales bacterium
CGCGTCTCGACGTCGGCCTCGGGCACCACGTTCTGCACGAGACGCATGGCCGCCCATTCTTGCAGCTCGCCGGTCGGAATGCCGTCGACGCAGACCACGCTCGCTTCTTCTTCGAATGCGATCGGCCCGTTGATACCGGCGCTCGCGAGCGCGGTGCGATTGGCGAGCGCCGTGTGCCCGTCGAAGAACTCCAGAAGCATTGGCTGACCCGCTACGACTCCATCGAACAGCTCGCCACGAATGCCTGTCTCTTCAAACGGCTCGTAGTGAAGGCCCCAGCCCTGCACCCAGCCATCCGGGCCGATCCGCTCGCGCTCCACGAGAAGACGCTTGCGGATCTCATCCAGACTCGTGGCGTCAAAAAGGTGGGCGCCCTGGGTGCGGATCGTGCCCATCAGGGGATGAATGTGGGAGTCGGTTAGGCCGGGAACGAAGGAGATGCCTCGGCCATCGATCATCCGTGTTCCAGGACTACGCATGGCGCGGATCGTGTCGTCATCGCCGCTAGCGGCGATGAGGCCGTCCTTTACCGCTACCGCACTGCAGGTTGGGAGGTCCGGGTCCAGTGTCCGGATGCGGGATCCCCAGATGATCATGTCTGGTTGCGCGGGCATTCCGTGGGTCCTCATTCTCTCGCTCATGAGCGCCGGTACACGGTGGCCACTTCTGGATCAGGGCACAACTGACAGTAATCCGTGGATGCGGTACAGTCTCGCTGCCAATCGTACATCGGTCCCCTCAAAAACCGGACCATTGGCAGCGAAACCGGCCTTGCCCCTCGGGCGTCTGAGGTAGCGAGACTGAAGCCGACCAGGGGAACGACTCCGCGAGACTCCTTCATCTCGGTCGCGGGAAGGTCGGGGAGGCTCAGCCTCGATGGTCGAGGGGGAGGAACTGGATATGTCTGAACCGACGAATGCCCCGCGCGTCTGGTTGCGCTGGGCGCTCGCACTGGCTCTCGCCACGGGAACTGTGGCGGGATCGGTGCTCCCGGTGCTGGCGCAGGATGAGGCGACGGGGACCGAGGCGCCAGCCGAGCAGAGCACCGTGGAGGAAGCGGCTCCGGTGGCGGAGGAGCAGGCGCCCGCGGAGCCAGTGGAAGCTCCCGCCGAGGAGCCAGTCGCTGCAGCCGAACCCGTGGCCGAAGAACCCGTGGCCGCCGAGCCGGTGCCTGAAGAAGAGACGTTCGCCGAGATCGTCGAAGCCAATCTCATAGAGGAAGTTGGGGGTGAGGCGCCTCCACCCGACGCGCCGACCGAGGAAACGACGGAGGAACAGGCTCCGCCGGCTGAGGATACGGTCGCGCAGGAAGCTCCGGTCACGGAGGAAGCTCCGGCAGACGCTGCGCCGGTCGATGATTCGTCGGCCGCGGCGAGCCCTTCTGAAACGACACCGTACTACGACCCATCGGCCACAGCACTGACGACCAACCCTATCTTCGGAACTGAGGCGGGACAGGAAGCGCTCGCGGCGGCCGGTGCAGTCACCGAGCCGGCAACGACTACTGCTGATGGCTCGAGTACCGGTGAGACTGAATCAGGCGCGGCTGAGGCGAGCAGTGAACCGTCAACCGACGGGGGCGAGCCCGCGGCGACCGCCGAGGAGACCTCGGGTGAGACAGACGCGCCCCGCGCAAATTCCCGCTCGACTGACGAGACCGAGCTCGCGCAGGACACCGATTCGGTCAGCGGTGGTTCCACCGCGAATGAAAGTGCTATCGCCGCGACGCTGTCCGAGTCGACCGCCATTGCCGATGGGTCCGGTGGAAGCAACAACGCCGCGGCGCAAGCGAATGGCGACTCCAATGCGGACGAGCGGGAAACCCGCCGAAACAACAACAATGACAACGGTGGCGACGGCGACAACAGAAAAGACGATGGCAATGGGCAAGGGAATAATCAGCACCGCATTGGCCTCCTCGCCAGCCGCGTCGCGGCGTTGAATAACAGAACTTTCAACAGATCTTTCGGTGGCGACATTGCCTCAGCCGGGAACGGTGGCCGCGCAAATGCCAGTGCTGACGGCGGTATCGTCGTTATCGGCACAATCAACTCCGGTGGCAACCAGGGGAACACGATCAACGTCGATGGCATCGGCGGTGGCTACGGCGAATGCGGTGGGGGTTCCATTAACGGCGGCAACGTCGATAACACCACCGACATCAATATCGACGCGGGAGGCGGTACGGCGATCGGTGATGCCTCCGGCGGTAGCGGCAACCTGGGTCTGACCTACGGTGACTACACCGTGCTGGCCGGAAATGGCGGAGTCACTCGGTCCAGCGCCGACGGCGGTATCGTCGTCATCAACGAGATCAATTCGGGCGGAAACGCGGGGAACACCATCGGCGTGGGAAGCGTCTGCGGCGGGTCGGGCGGCACGTTCTCCATCGACGGTGGCAACGTCAACAACACCACCAACATCAACATCGATGCCAGCGGTGGTACAGCTATTGCCGATGCCTCAGGTGGCGACGACAACCTGGCCGCGTCCTCGGGCAATGATGACGATGACAACCGGCGGCGCGGTGGACTGCGCGGGCTTATTCAGAGCCGGTACGGCCTTGGAGGGCGCGGCGGGCTGGCCGGTCGCGTCGCCTCGGCCGGGAACGGGGGCCGCGCGAACGCCAGCGCCGACGGTGGAATCGTCGTCATCGGCAAGATCAACTCCGGTGGCAACCGCGGCAATACGATCAACGTCGGCGGCATCGGTGGTGGCGCCTACGGCGAATGTGGTCCGGTCTCTATCGATGGCGGAAATGTCAACAACAGCACCAACATCAATATCGACGCGGGGGGCGGTACGGCGATCGGTGATGCCTCCGGCGGCAGTGGAAATCTGGCCGCGGCCGCTGGCAACGATGACGGCGGCAATGGGGGTGGTGGTAACGGGGGCGGACTAAGGAATTTGATTCATAGCCGGTACGGCCTCGGTGGCAGCGGCGGCGACACCGCCTCGGCCGGCAATGGTGGAATTGCTGGCGCCAGTGCTGACGGCGGTCTCGTGGTCATCAACGAGATCAACTCGGGCGGCAATCAGGGGAACACGATCGAGGTTGGCGACATCTGCGCTGGGCCGGTCTACGTGCCGGAAAAGCCGGCGAAGCCGAGTAAACCCGGCAAGCCGGGCCGGACCATCAAGACCCCGTCCATCAAGACTCCGGCCGGCAAAGCTCCCAAGGGCGGTCGCGGCGGCAAGGTGCGGGTGAATAAAGTCCCCTCGACTGGTGTGGGTCACCTCCCCATCTCATCGGCACCGGTGACGTCGATTCCGTTTGCCGTGCTTCCGGCGCGACGAAAGGATGAAGACGGCGTGCAGCGCGAGGAGAGCCGACGCAGCTAATCCGTGAGGGA
Source organism: Thermomicrobiales bacterium (assembly GCA_025937615.1). Next base: position 3,354 of record JAICRA010000035.1, read on the forward strand.
AACCCGACTTACGCGACGGAGGCGGTTGACGCCTCCGTCGCTGTCGTTTGTCACTCTTTGCAGTCCGTGATCGCTCGGGTCACGACTCGCGGGCGCCGGCAAGCTCTTCCATGAGCAACGCCACCGCCGAAAAGTCCAGCCCGCCCTTGCCGGTCGCGTTGGCGGCGAGGACCATGTCGTGGGCGATCGCGGTCGCCGGCATCGGCACCTGGAGTTCGTTGGCGAGTCCGAGCACGAGCCAGAGGTCTTTCTGCATCAGGGCCAGCGTGAAAGCCGCCGGCAGGTACGCGCGCTCAGTCACTGCCGTCGCTTTGGCGCTGACTACCGGCGCCGCGGCAGACGATGCGCCAAGCACCGTAAAGACATCGGCCGGACTAAGGCCGGCCTTTTCGCCGAGCGCCACCCCCTCGGCGAGCGCCTGAACCATCGTCGCCAGGATCGCGTTGCTGACGAGTTTCATGGTCGCGCCGTTGCCACTGTCACCGAGGTAGAAAGCCGCCTTGCCGATGGCGGAAAAGACCGCCTCGCAGCGCTCGAACGCTGACTTGTTGCCGCCCACCATGATGCCGAGCTGTCCTTCGGTTGCAGCTTTGATAGACCCTGCGACCGGGGCGTCGAGGAAGCGCGCGCTGCGCTCGCGTGCTGCCGCGGCTATGCGGCGCGCCAGAGCGGGAGACCCGGTCGATAGATCGACGAGGATCGTTCCCGAGCGAACGCGATCGAGGAGGCCATCTGGCCCGAAGTAGACCGATTCCACCGCGGTGGGATCCGCCAGGCTGGAGAGCACAATGTCCGCGGTCTCCGTCATGGCGCCCGGGTTCTCTGCCCACGTCGCGCCACGTTCGAGCAGATCGGCGGCCTTGTCCCGAGTGCGGTTCCAGACAACGGTCGGAAATCCGGCCTCCAGGATGTTCACGGCTATGGGGTGTCCCATCCGGCCCAGACCCGCGATGCCGACGGTGGGGCGCGTCTCCATACCGGTCTCCTTCTGCATGATGGTCCTTTCAAGGTGAGCGCGTCGACACAGAGAGCGTGTCATCCTGAGCCAGCAGGCGAAGGACCTCGTCTTCCCGGACGTAGGCGCAGTCTAACGAGATTCTTCGCAAGCTCAGAATGACACGCGTTGTTTGCCGCTAGGTCAGACGCGCCAGCGGTCGCGGAGCCGGTCGAAGATGACCGCGAGGATCAGAATGACCCCGATGGCCATGGTCTGGAAATACGACTCCATGCGGATGAGGTTCATGCCGTTAGTGAGGATGGTGATAAAGAGCGCACCTAGGACCGCCCCCATGATCCGCCCTTCGCCGCCCCGCAACGAGATACCACCGATCACCGCGGCCGTGATGGATTCGAGTGGGTACTGGCCCCCGAGATTCGGCTCGCCGGACGAGGTACGGGCGGTGAGGAGCAGTCCGGCAACGGCGGCGAGCAGGCTGCACATAACGTAGACCGAGGCAGTGTAGACCCCAACCGGAATGCCGGACAGGAAGGCAGCTTTCGTGTTGCCGCCGATGGCATAGAGATACCGTCCCCAGGAGGTCGAACCGACCAGGAAGAGCACGACAATCGTCGCCAGGACCGCGGCGTAGACAGGAACCGGGATCTCGAACCAGCGCCCGGTGCCGATCTCCCGGGTGAAGAGGGGTGGCATGCCGCTGACTGGCGATCCCCCGGTGTAGTACAGCGCAAAGCCGCTCCCGACCGACGCCATGCCAAGGGTCATGATGAATGGGGAGACGTTGAAGCGCGCAACACCGATGCCGTTGACGAGCCCAAAGATGACGCCAACCAGGAGACCAATTCCGACGCCGACGAGGACGGAAGACAATTCACTGTTTGGATTCGCGGCATAGTGGCTGGCCATATAGCGAGCCGAAACGACGCTCGTGACCGCGATGACCGCACCAACGGAGAGATCGAAGCCCCCGCTGATGAGGACCAGTGCCTGTCCGAGGGTGACGATGATCAAATACGTCGACTGGCGGAGGACGTTGGTCAGGTTCGCTGTGCCGTAGAAACGACTCTCCTGAGAAGCAAAGTAGAGGATCACCACGGCGAGAAGGATCGGCAGAATACCGACGGTAGAAAAGATCGACCGGGCGAGATCGGACAGCCGGTTTGCCCCTGCCGCTTCCCGCTCCATCGGCGCCGTTGTCATGAACACCGTCCCTCGCGTACGTCTGTCCACTTCCGTCCGATTCGGACCAGGTGGACGGAAGCTACGACCATGGAATCATGCTGCGTCGGCGTCGTGGTCAAAGAAGTTCGCCAGCACGGCCTCTTCCGTCAGTGCGGACCCGGTCAGCTTCGCCCGCACTTCACCCCGGTGCATGACATAGGCACGATTCGCCAGATGAAGCAGTTCAGGAAGATCGGAGGAGATCAGCAACACGGCCGCGCCGCGCTCGCACAATTCTTTCATGAACGCATAGATCTCGACCTTGGCTCCAACGTCGACACCGGTCGTCGGCTCGTCAAAGATGAAGACCTTGACATTCCGCGCCAGGCCCCGACCCAGCACGACCTTCTGTTGATTTCCACCGGAGAAATACGCGACCTCACGTTCGATATTGAGTGGGCGGAGGTTCAGCCGCTGGGCGATCGACCGCACGGTCCGGCCCTCTAGTCGGCGGCGAAGGAGGCCGAGCCGGCTGAACGTGGGCAGACCTAGCGCCGCTAGCGACATGTTCTCGCGGACGGGTCGCATGGCGACGAGACCCTCCTCGCGCCGGTCCGATGGGATGTAGATCACGCCGCGGTCGAGCATCCCGCGAGGTGTTGGATGCTGGACACCATCTCCCCCGATGGCGATGCTGCCGCTCGCGATTGGCTCCAGACCAAAGACGGCACGGCCGATCTCCGACTTGCCGGAGCCGACCAGTCCCGCCAGCCCAACGACCTCACCAGCGCGCACATCGATGGAGACGTTACGAACTCGGCCGTTGACCAGCGTCAGACCCGTGGCCTGGAGCATGACCGGCCCTGGTTGGTGATCGATCGTGGGGTACAAGGCGTCGACGGTGCGACCGGTCATCAACTCGACGAGGCGGGACTCCGAGACATCGCCCGCCGCCACCGTCGCTACCGCCCGGCCGTCGCGCAGGACAGTCACCCGGTCGGCGATGCGGCGAATCTCCTGGATGCGGTGCGTGATGTAGATGATGCCGAGTCCCTGCTCCTTCAGTCGCTCGATCAACGCGAAGAGGCGATTGGCCTCATTCTCCGTCAGTGACGCGGTTGGTTCATCGAGGATCAGAATCGACGGCTCACCCTGGATCGCTTTGGCGATCTCGACCATCTGCTGCTCGGCGCGCGACAACCTGCCGACCTGAGCTTTCGGGTCGAGGTGAAACTCCAGGAGGTCGAGCGTCTCTTTCGTACCACGGGCGATCGCTGCCTTGTCGAGGATGCCTGCGTGTTTGGGTTCGCGGCCCAGATAGAGGTTGTCCTGGACCGAAAGGGTCGGTACCAGGGAGAACTCCTGGAACACGGCGTTGATGCCGAATTGCCGCGCATGGTGGGGCGAGTGCAAGCGAAGCGGTTGCCCACGCAGCGTCATCGTCCCGTCGTCCGGGGGGAACGTGCCGGCGATGATGTTGATGAGCGTGCTCTTGCCGGCGCCATTTTCGCCGAAGAGGACGTGCACTTCGCCGGATTGCAGGTCGAAGTCGACTTCGCTCAGCGCCTGGACGCCGGGAAAGCGCTTGCCGATGGACGAGAGACGGAGAAGCTCGACGCGGCCAGGCTCGGCGGGCAGGGGCTGCACGTCTTCCACTACAGATGCACGTGCGAGTTGCACTGACGACCTATCTGCTGTTATCGCCCATGTGCCGTCGGGATTGAGGGGGTCGAGCAGGTGGCTCGGCCCCCTCGCGTGCGACGGATACCTATTCAGCTGCGACCGTGAACTCGGGCTGGTAGTCCTTTGGCGCGAACGTCGACTCCCACACGAATTCGGTCTCGAGATTTTCCGGGGTCATCATGGTGATCACAGGACCGGCCCGGTTGCTGGGCTCGAGCGTCTGGCCCTCGAGCAGGCGGATCGCCATGTCAACGGCCATGCGACCCTGAATGACGGTGTGATCGTTCGCCGAACCGGTCAGATCGCCGGCGGCAAGTCCGTCATACACCGGTGGGTTCTGATGGAAAGCGAGGATCTTGATCGAATCTTCGAGCCCGGCCTCACGCACCGCCTGCACCCCGGAGACAGCCGCTTGCGCGTTGCCGACGATGAAGTCGATGTCTGGATTCGCCTGCAGCTCGTCCTCGATCAGCGCGAGTTGAATGTCGCGGCCGGTGTCGCCCCACTTGGTGGCGACGACCTCGATGTTGGTACCCTCAGTCGCGTCCAGGAATCCCTGATAGGCAGTGTCCGTCCATCCCGCCCCCTGCGGTCCGGGGAAGAAGGCGACCTGAATCGGCTCATCACCGGTGACCAGGTTCTCCTTCATATAGGTTCCGGTCACGTGCCCCATGTCGTAGAAACTGACCAGGGCGTGCGCGGAAACTTCCGGCGAGTTGACGCCGTTGACGAAGTCGATGACCGGGATGCCGCTGGCGACGATCTCTTCGACCTTGGCGTTGACACCCTCGGCGCTGATCGCGCCCAGGATGATCGCCTCGGCACCCTGCGCGACGCAGTCATCCATCTGACTCAGCTGCGTGTCGAGCTCGGTGTAGCCGCCGGCCTCCAGCAGCTGCATGGTGGCGCCGTCGCGGCGGATCTCCTCGGCGATGCCATAGTTGGCGCCGAGCCAGTAGGGATCCTTTAAGTGCGGGAACGAAACGCAGATGTTCCACGATTTGGTGATGGATGCCGGATCGATCGGCTCGTACATCGCCGGTTGCTTCTGATCGTCGACGACCCACTCGACCGGCCAGGTCCAGTTCTCAGCGGCCAGGTCTTCGGCGGAGCCGACCTGCGGCGTGGCCTCCTGGGCGAAACCGACTGACCCGGCGCTTCCCAGAAGCGTCGCAGCGCCGAACGCTGCCGCCAACGCCAATCCACAAATACCCCGCGAGCGCGACCGTATAGACATAGGGTTCCTCCCGTGTGTCCCGGACCAGCGACGATCACTACATGTCGAACATGAAAATCATCGGTGCGGGGCAGGTGCCTGTCAAGACGCAACGCGCTCCACGAGACCTTCTCCTTCGTACCCATTGCCGGGTGGTCGCGCCGGGGCGAAAAATCCGCGAGAATGGGACGAACGACAGGAGGAACCAGGGGAGGTGACAGTGGCTGAGCAAGCCAATGGACGGGCGAATGCGGCGCTCCTGGCGGAGACCCCGGCTCAGGACGGACGTCCCGGCGCGGTCTACCGTTCCGCGGGCGACCGTTTTCTACTGGTCGAATTCGGGCCGATGGAGCTCGATCTGACGCTGAACTTTCGCGTTCTAGGTCTCAATCAGGCGCTAAAGGATGCCAGCATAGGCGGGGTGATCGAGACGATTCCCGCGCTGCGCTCGATCCTCATCCACTACGACAGTACGGAGCTGCGGCCCAGCGACCTCATCGCGGAGGTTGACAAGCACTACGCATCGCTGCCGCCGGTCGAGGATCTGACCATCCCCAGCCGCGAGATCAGCTTGCCGCTAGCGGTCAACGACCAGTGGACCCGTGCCGACATCGCCAAGTACGTGCAGTTCATCCGTAAAGATGCGCCGAACATCCGCAACGGAAACAATATTGACTACGCCGCGGAGTACAACGGTCTGCGCGATGCCGAGGAGTTCCTCGAGTATTTGATGGCCACGCCGTGGTGGAACGCTGCCAACGGGTTCTTCCCCGGCTTGCCGTTCATGTTTCCGCTCGATCCCCGCTACGCGGTGGTGATCCCGAAGTACAACCCGACCCGGCCCTGGACGCCGGAGGGAGCCGTCGGCATCGCCGGGCCATGCCTGGCAATCTACCCGGTTCCCTCGCCGGGTGGGTATCAGCTCATCGGACGCACGATTCCGATCTATGACGCGCAGCAGCGCAACCCGGCCTTCAAGGAGAATCCAATCCTGATGAAGCCGGGTGACCGCGTCTCGTTCACCCGGGTCAACGACGATGAGCTCATCGCACTGCGGGAGCAGGTCTACGACGGCGCCTACGAGTATCAGATCACCGAGGGGACATTGGACGTCGGCGAGTACCTGGCGCGCCTGGAGGAGATCAAGCCGGAGACCGAGGCGTTCCGGCGACGACAGCAGGAAGCGGCCGAGCGGACTCCTGTTCCGTAGCGATCCGGCCG
>JAICRA010000125.1 GCA_025937615.1 Thermomicrobiales bacterium
CGGCCAGGCCCATGTGTGAGGCGGAAGACGGCAAGACGGCAAGACGGCAAGACGGCAAGACGGCAAGAACGAGAATATGCCGATATCCAGTAGCCAACAGACGATAGCCAGTTAGGAAAGGGAATCCTGGGATGATTAGTACGGCGGAAGCGGTTGTCATCGGCGCGGGATCGTTCGGATCGAGCCTCGCCTATCACCTCGCCAAGATGGGATTGCCGGATGTGGTCCTGCTCGACCGCTTCGAGATCGGCGCCCAGACCTCGCCGCGTGCGGCCGGGCTGACTCATCAGATCAGGCCAGAGCGAGAGACAACCCTGCTAGTCAAGCTCAGCGTGGAGAAGCTGGTCGCCTTCACCGAGGAGACGGACATCCCGCTGGAGTTCCATCAGTCCGGCAGCGTCAAGATGGCACGGAACGCCTCCGGGGTGGCCCAGGTGGAATGGGAGATCCGGGAAGGTCGGAAGCTGGGACTCGACATTCGCCCCATCACTCCGGACGAGGTTGCCGAGCGGGCGCCGTGGGCCCGCACGGAAGGCGTGCAGGCGATGTGGTTTACCCCCAGTGATCTCTTTCTCGAGCCGCGCCAAGTGCCGCAGGTCTACACCGCGGCGGCACGGGCGCTGGGAGCCACCATTCTCACCGAGACGCCCGTCATCGGCCTGGAACGGGAGAGCGGCAGCGGTCGGGTGACGGGCGTGAGGACGAGCAAGGGATCGATCTCGGCGCCGATCGTGGTCGACACCGCCGGCGCCTGGACGCGGCAGGTCGCGGAGGAATCAGGAATTCGCATTCCGGTGGTGCCCATGCGCCACCAGCTCTTCATCACCGAGCCGATGCCCGGTATCCGCAACGAGCAGCCGATCTGCCGCGTGATCGACGCCAACGTCTACGTGCGCCCCTGTTGGGGTGGCTTGATGCTGGGCGGCTACGAGGCGAACCCGTTGCCTTTCGAGATGCGCGACGCCTCGCCGCAGTTTCAGATTGGGGACTTGCCACTTGACGTGCAGGTGCTACGTGAGCTGGCCAGGGCGGTGCGCGACCAGTTCCCGGGGCTGGAGGACGCGCCGCTGCAGATCTACCGTGGCGGTTTGCCGACCATAACCGCCGATGGCAAGCACATCGTCGGCGCGGTGCCCGGCGCGGAGGGCTTCTACACCGCGACTGGCTGCGACGTGGGCGGGCTCTCGATCTCTCCCGGCATGGGCGAGATGCTGGCCCAACTCATCCTCACCGGTGCCTCAGAGATCCCGCTCGATCTCTACTCAATCAGCCGCTTCTCGCCCGATTTCAACGAGGATGAATTGGTCAAAGCGTGCGTCAACGCCTACACGCATCACTATTCGGAGGACTACGCGGCGATCGGACAAGCAGGATGAATCAGGAGCAGGGAAAAGCACGGGGACGCGCGTGAATACTTGATGCGCCGCTAAGTCCTCTCGCTCCCGGAGCCACGTCATTCGTCCACGAATGTTTGCGATCGGCGCCGACTTCTCGCAATGGGTCTGGCGCCTCAGACTCCAAATTGCGCCATGCGTTCCTCATCGGTCTGGCGAAGATGCTCCTCGCCGAACGCTTCCGCCTCAGCCTGAATATGAGCCTCGTTCTGGCTCATGGCTTCGCGCGCGTCTTTATACGGCTGCTCGCCCTTCTCCTTGCGATCGAGATGGCGGTCCTGCGGATATGGATACGACCTGGATGTTCCCTTTCAGGTTTATGGGCATGTTCGGCCGTAAGATCGGGTGGCAAGAATCGTGCCCCGGTCGCAACGGCAGCTGCCTATGCGGTTTGCCCGGTCAAAAACCTCACGATTTCGAGAGGTTGACTCCCAAGGAGACGACGCCGGCCTTCGAACCGATTAGCCGTATGTCGCGGTGAGTTCGAGCTGAATATTGTCCGGATCGCGGAACGCCAGGATGTACAGGCCAAAGACGTCGCCGAGATCGGTGATCTCGCCGTGGGGAATCCCCCGCTCGTCGAGCAGCTGCCTCGCTCGCTCGAGCTCATCGCGACTCGCCACGCTAAAGCTGAGATGGTCGAGTCCGACGCGAGCCTCGTCGAACCGATCATTGGCCGGAGCGCGGCTGGGATCGGGGCTGGGACCCAGTCCCAGCCCGACGGCGCCATTGCTGAGGAAGACGCCGGAGGGGAGATCCATTACGAACTGGAACCCGACGACCTCGGTGTAAAACGCCCGGCTGCGGTCGACGTCCGAGACGGTCAGGCGGAGATGGTGAACGGGGCCGGTAGCAATCGGCGTTGGCATGACGAAGACCCTCCTGGAAACGGTACGATCGCGTCGGTCTCAGGCTGCTTCTACATCATGCGTACTCCCTTCATTAACCATGCTGAGCTTCAGGAAGTCGCTGACATTCACCGGGCCGAGGACGAGGCGCACCGGCACGGGCACTGCGTGTCGGCTCTCGTCGTGAAAGAGCTGTGGATGCGAGAGGCGAAGTGTTCGCCCTCGCGTTTCGAGCGCGCATCCGCCCTCTGCCAGGACGTTACGGACCCAATCCGCGTTGAGCCCATACATCAGGGCGATGGTGAAGCGATCCCCACTGCGGAAGACGTTGACCGGGGTGCGGTACTGACGCCGTGACCTCCGTCCAGTGTGGACGACGACACCGAAGCCCGGCAGGCGCGTTGCCAGGCCGGTGAGCAGGCGATTCGTCACCCGGCGGTTGATGCGTGCGACAGCACGAGGCAGGGGCATGGACAGAATCTCCCACGAGTGCGCGTCGTTCGTGTGGAGCAGGGCCCGTCGAGAACTCACCCCCGTTAGTCTATCGCCCGTCGGTCGAAATACCTAGTCGCCAGCGGTCCTAGGCCGAGAGACCAACGCGCAAGGAGACGAGTTCAAATGGTCGCAGGTCGAGTTGGACCGTCAAGCCATCATCCGACAGCACCGGGACAGGTCCAGAGTTGGCCTCCTCAAGGAGATTGACCCGCTCGACTTGCTGTACCGGTCGCGGGAAGCGAAGTGTCGTCCGCCCCCGATTGCCGTGCGGCTCGTGGAGACGGAGGACGAGTCCCTCTCCGTCCTCGGCTCGCTTGAGGCTGCCAAGCGCGAGCGGCAGACCGTCGAGCGCGAGGAATTGATCGATTCCCTCTTGGGATCCGTCACCCGCGGCAGGGACGGCGATCAGCGGCGAATTGAGCGCGAAGGCTTCGCTGACAACGTTACCTTCAGTCCAGTCTCCCGGATGTGGAAAGAGGCTGTAGGCGAAGGCATGGTGGCCTTCGTCCGCGCCCGGGTCGGGGTAGAGAGGGCTGCGTAACAGGCTGAGCGTCAGCACGTTGCCATGCGCGGAGTAGCCGTATTTCGCGTCAGTGAGGAGCGCGACGCCGTAGTTCGGTTCGGAGAGATCGGCAAAGCGATGTCCGCTGACCTCGTAACGAGCCGCGTCCCAGGACGTATTGCGGTGGGTGGGACGGCGAGTCACGCCGTACAACGTTTCGTAGGTCGCCTCGTGGCTATGCACGGCAAGCGGGAAGCGAGCTTGCAGGTAGGTCTGCCGCTCGTGCCAGTCGATGCGCGTCGCGATGTCGAGCCGCCGCGAGCCGGCTAGCAGGCGGTACGTCTGTTCGATCCGCGAATCACGCCAGGCGCGACGAACGCGCACGGCGCCCCGTAGCGGTCCCTCCTCGACGACCTCGATCGAATCGACGCCACCGACCTCGCGCCCTTCATTTTCGTAGTTCTCCTCGATGTCCCAGGCGTCGTACGTGCGAGGTTTGTCGACGAACACCCAGAGCTGGTTGCCACGATCGGCGAGCACATCCCGATCGCCAGCCGCCTTGTCGACGACGCGGTGCAGCGTGCCGTCATCGCCGATCTCGACGCGCAGGAGATCGTTCTCGAGAATGGGCCCCCCGACCAATCGTTGCATCCGGACAACGGCCGCACCAATTGGCTCGGAGCGAGGAGCGCCTGGATCAGTGGTCAGGCTCAACCAGCCGAGACCGGGGACGACCCGCGCGGGATCGTGGACGAGGAGCCCCTCCTCCACCAGCTGGGTTGGCAACGCCGTGCCGTCCGAAGCAGTCACTGTCGACTCGCCACCCTGCCCCGCGAGCAGCACCGTCAGCGGGCGCGGAGCGAGGCCGGCATTGGCGACGATGACTCGTCGACCGGAAGATGCAGAACCGTGCTCCGATGCTCCGAGATGTGCCAGCGCCGCGTCGCGCACGGCCGTTGCGGTGCGCACCACTCCCGCCAGCTCCGGAATCGTGTCCTGGTAGACCTCAGCGATGGAGGAACCGGGGATGATGTCGTGGAATTGGTTGAGCAGAAGCGTCTTCCAGGCGGTCTCGATCTCGTCGTGCGGGTACGGGAACCCGGAGAGCTGAGCGATGGCTGCGAAGGCTTCCGCTTCGAGGAGCCGGTGCTCCCCCGCGCGGTTGAGCGCCTTCGTCCGAGCCTGTGTCGTCAACGTCCCCCGGTGGAACTCCAGATAAAGCTCTCCTACCCAGACAGGCAGACCGCTGTCCGGCAGCGCGGCGAAGTACTCCTCGATGTGCGCCATGCGCAGGCGCGGCAGCGCCGGAAACTCGCGGAGGCGCGCGTAGTTCTCGAGCATGCGGGCCGATGGCCCACCGCCGCCGTCTCCCCAGCCGAAGGCGAGCAGGCTCTCCGGGTGGTGACGCTTGCCGCCAAAGTTCCGCCACGTGCCAAGGGTGTCGAGCGGGGCGATGTTCCCGTTATAACCATGGGCAGGCGGCAGGTTGCGGAACATGTTGGCCGTCACCCGGCTGCCATCGATTCCTTCCCAGATGAAGAGGTCGTAGGGAAAGAGGTTCTCTTCGTTCCAGTTGAGCTTGATAGTGAAGAAGCCGTCGATCCCGGCTCCACGTAGAAGCTGAGGGATGCCACCTGAGAATCCGAAGACATCCGGCAGCCACGCCACAGTCGAGCGTTTGCCGAACCACGCTTCGAAGGCGCGTTGCCCGTATAAGAGCTGACGAACGAACGACTCGCCACCGGTGACCTGCGAGTCCGGCTCGACCCACGAGCCGCCGATCGGCTCCCAGCGCCCCTCGGCGACGCGCTCCCTGACCCGCGCGAAGAGATCGGGAGCGTCCTTCTCGATCCAGCTGTAGAGCTGCGCCGATGACTGGTTGAAGATGAAATCGGGATAGCGCTCCATCAGGTCGAGCATGGTGGCGAAGGTGCGCCGGCCCTTGCGCCTCGTCTCCGCCACCGGCCAGAGCCAGGCCAGGTCGATGTGGGCGTGTCCCGTGAGCGCTAGCCGCCCAACCGGGGGATAGTCCTGCTTGAGGCGTTCCAGCCGCTGCGCGACCTCGGTGCGTGCGGCCCGCACTGCGTCGAGCGCGGTGGCCGGCAACGGCTCCAAGGGACGGGGAGGAGGGGGCAGATGCCAGATCGGCATCGAGTAAGGGTGAACGTCGTACGCC
>JAICRA010000067.1 GCA_025937615.1 Thermomicrobiales bacterium
ACTCCGGCGAGCCCGACTGTCAAGGTGACCGCTAACGCCGCGGTGGACAGCAACTTGCCCGTGCATGTGCGCCTGTCTGCAAAACGCATGTTTTCTCTCCTCCGCCGCTACGAGCTCGCCTGGGACGTGCGAGCCTGACCGAACGCAACTTGCTCAGTGCCTGGCCGGCATACCGGCAGCATACCGGATTCGCCTCTTATGGGGGAGTGACCACGCACGACACAGGCCAGTTCAGCCGGAGCGGACGGCATCGACGATGTGCGTCAGACGGGAGACTGCTCCAGTCGGGGTCAGGGTAATGGCGACGAAATCAACTCGCCAGAAGAGACCAGCGAGATCCTCCCGCTCGGCGAGAAAGGACTGCGCTCCACGTAACAGGCGTCTCGCCTGAGCCGCGGTTAGCGATTCCTCGGCGGTGCCGAGTCGTTCGCCGCTACGGGTCTTGACCTCGACGAAGACGAGCACGTCGCCGTCCCGCATGATGAGATCGAGCTCACCGTACGGGCGGCGCCAGTTTGCCCCCACGAACCGGTATCCCCTGCGCTCCAGATGACGTCGCGCCAGTAGTTCGCCGGCTGCCCCAAGCTCCTGGCGGGCGCTCTGGGTCACGAACCTGGATCCCAGACCGCGACCGGGGAAAAACAGCGTCGATGGTGAAGGCTGGGGCCGTGTTCAGCCAACCGCGCTTTGTGAAAAGCCGAGCAATAGCCCTTGTGCAGCTCGAAGCCGTAGCGTGGATCTTCCTGCCCGAGAGCGACCATGTCGCGGTCGCGCGTCACTTTGGCGACGATCGAGGCCGCGGCGACCGAGATCGACAACGCGTCACCATCGATGGGACCGCTCTGGGGACAGCTCAGATCGAGCACGCAGGCGTCGATGACGAGCGCGTCGACGTCGACGTCGAGGTCGAAAACAGCGCGCTCCATAGCCATCCGGTTGGCCGGGCCGAGGCCGACGGCGTCGATCTCCGGAACCGGCACGACGCCAACCCCGATGGCGACCGCGGTCTGCTCGATCCTGTCGAGCAGCTCAACACGCCGTTCCGGCGGCAGGAGCTTCGAATCGCGCACGTCGTTGAGCGCTGCCCCCAGCCGGCGTAGCGCCCACCCTTCCGACGCCGGGAAGACGACGGCCGCCGCAACGAGAGGCCCCGCCATGGCGCCGCGTCCGACCTCATCCACGCCGGCGACGCAACGCATCCCGGCGCTCCAGAATGCGCGCTCCCAGCGGAGATCGGGAGTTGCCTCTAAGCCTGGCAGACGTCCGCGCGACTGACGATTCCCAACGCCCATCGATCCGTCGCCAACCTCCGCGGCGGACAGTACCACGCAAAGGAGCAAAGCCACCTGCCGGAAACGCGAAAGCGCCCGGCCAGCGGCCGGGCGCTTGAAGCTGAGCGAACTCCGAAATCCTACGTCCGCTTCTCCTTGATGCGGGCGGCGCGACCAGTGAGACCGCGGAGGTAGTAGAGCTTGGCGCGCCGAACGCGGCCACGGCGAGTCACTTCGATCCGGTCGATGCGTGGCGAATGGACGAGAAATGTTCGCTCGACCCCGATCCCGTGCGAGGCAATGCGCCGAACCGTGAAGTTCTCGTTTATTCCGCCCGCGCGCCGCCGGATGACGACGCCCTCGAAGACCTGAATTCGCTCCCGGTTGCCTTCGACGACCTTGGCGTGAACGCGCACAGTATCACCGGGGCCGAATTCAGGAATATTTGGTTTGAATTGCTCCGCCTCGAGCTCACGAACGATTTGGGCAACCATCTGACTCCGTCTTTCTCGCTCTTGCTGCTCGAACCCGTGTCGTGGGAAACGGCACGCTGGCACGGTGGACCCGCGCTCCTTGCCGCTGCCTGGCTTCAGCGCATCACAGTAAAAGCACCCGGAAACCGGGCACAGGAAGGGAGTTTAGCATGCATCCGGAGTGCCGGCCAAGAGCCTGTCCGCCCCGTTTTTGGAGAGTTCGGTTGGGGGTGAGGGCGTTCAGGGAACGCTGCCGGACGTTGACGATCCGGGGGTCGTGGTCCAAGCCGGAAGGGCTCCCTCGATCGTCTTCATGGCCGTGACGACCGAGCGCTCTCCTCGGGCGCCTGCCCCAGGATTGAGACTGCTGATCGCGACCGCAGCCACTTTTCCGGTCCGCAACACTGTCGCCATCGCCGTGACCAGCTCCTCGATGCTCAACCCGTTGGCCGATGGCGTCGACGCGCTTGGCACGAATCGTGGATCGAGGACGTCGAGATCGACGTGCAGATAGAGCAGCGCGCAACCGCGAGCCAGCCGGTCGACGGCCTGGGCAAAGACATCTCCGTCACAGAGCTCGGTCGCCGGGATGACCTGGACGTCGTTCGAGCGGATGAGCTCCTCTTCCTTCTCGTCGAGCTCGCGCACGCCGGCCAGGATGATGTTGCCACTCGCCACCGGTGTGGCAAGTCCGGCCGCGTTGCGCCAGAGAGGACCGGCCAGACCGGCCAGGATCGCGACCGGCATTCCGGCAAGAATCCCACTGAACGACGTCTCCGGTGTATTGAAATCGCCGTGGGCGTCGACCCAGACGACCCCAATCGCAGCGCCCGTGCCGGCCGCCAGTTGCAGTCCGGAAACCACCCCGATCGCGGCCGTGTCATCGCCGGCGAGGACGAAGACGCCATCCCCGTTATGCCGGGCCGCGGCAACCAGGCGGGCAGTATCCGCGCCAAGGCGTCCAATGTTCAGCGCGGTGCGGCCTTGCTCCCGCAGCGCGGGATCGAGGTGGGCCTCATGTGGACCGGCGAGACTAACGCCTGCGGCGCGTAACTGTTCCGGCAATCCCGCCGTAAGGAGCGCGTCCGGGCCGGCGCCAAGTCCTTCGCCGCGCTCGTCATACCGGTAGGGAACGGTCACCAGATCAACCCGCATGGATCAACCCCGGCCGGCTTTACTCGCCTCGATCGCGTGATATCCCAATCGATATCACGATTGTAGCGCGATGGTGTTTTCGTCACGCGTCACGCCGCGCTTGCCCCGCTGGTTGCGGTGCGGCGGTTCACCTCTCGTACAATGTCACCGTGGCCATCGCGAGGGCCAGAGACTCGTTCCGCTCACGTTAAGCAAACATGCCACACGGCGTGGATTCAGCGATTGGCCGCCAACCCCGAAACCGGTTTCCACGGGAGCAGCCCGAACGGCGCCGGACCAGACCCGGATCAGGAAGATCACTACTCCCTGCTGGGAGTGCCGTTCACGGCCACCCACGCCGAGATCACCCGCGCCTACCGGCGGGCGATGAAACGCGTCCACCCGGACCGGCAACGCCCGGAACGCCGGCTGGCCTCCGAGGATCTGGCACGCCGACTCAACGCGGCCTACGCGATTCTGGCTGATCCTCTCAAACGTCAGGCCTACGATCGTACGATCCGGCAGCAGGTGATCCAGGACCAGATCATGCGCCGCTACGTCGGCGGGTTTCAGAGCTTCGACGAGACTCCAGGACCTGCCAGGGCGCACCACCGGCGGGAGCCGACCGCTGCCGAGCGGCGGGAGCGCACCGAAGCGGACCGCCAGGCGTCGATGACTTTAGTGGTCGTGGCGGTCGGCGTGACGGCCCTGATTCTGGTCTCGCTGCTGATCGGCTCCCTGGTGTACTCGGTGATCGAGGCAGTGCGCTGAAGCAGCCTCTGCTCAGTGACCACGCAGCGACGTCGGTCTGACCCGGATCGCGACCGAATATGCCTGCGCGAATGCGTCAAGAGTCATGCCGATCGACTGGATCCCATCCGTGTACTTGTCAACGTAGGCTGAATTCTCGTTCGCTGGAGGAGCGCCAGTATCGATCGAAGCATCGCCGGTGAGAATGACGACGTCACCACCACTCGGAGTGCAATTGAAATGCAGACCGACGCGAGGTTGCCGCCCGATATTGCGAAGTTTGGGCGTCGATGGCTGGCTGTAGATCAGCGCTGTGTCGCCATCCCAGAGAAACCAGACTGGCGACGGCTGTGGAGTGCCATCGGCGTCGACGGTAATCAGCCAGACGACACGGTCGTCCTGAAGGTGTCGTGCGGCACGCGCTCCGAAATCCGTGCTGGTATCGATCTCCATCCATCTCCCCCGAAAAATATTGCGGTCCCGCTCGTTTCCATCGTACCAGGGGCGGTACGCCGAGCCACCCCTGCTCTCTTCGCTCAAAACTAAGTCTCGGCAGTGACCCGGTAGGCCGTGCCCTCGAGAACGACGATGACCTGTTGACCCAGCGCGAAGGCCGGGCCAAGCTCCGGATGATCGCCTAGCAAGGCGAAGTACTCAACACTCGCGAACGGGATATCGACGGCCGTCATGGCAGCGGGATCATAGGTCATGTCGGTCCAGACCCCATCCCGCAGAACGAAGGCGCGGGAGCCCGCGTAGCGAAGGACCTCAGCCGCGCTCACTTCTTCGCCCTCTTCGGTGACGAACGTCGCCATAGGCAATGGAGCGGCCGTGTCGACATCGGCCATAGCCTGCACCTCTTGCGCCTGGGTCACGGCTTCGGCACCCGAGGCAGGGGCGGAGAGTTGCGACGAGGCCGCTGCGGCGGCCTCATCCCGCGTCTCCTGAGAGTGGATATCGTCCTCCGTGATCAGGTACGAGGTGTATGGCGTGACGATCCCGTGCTCCAGGCTGAGGTCGATGACCGCGTCGACGAGCTCGTCGTTTTCGCCGTGCAGGCGGATCTGGTTCAGCAGGTACCCGATCTTGCGCGTCGCCCACAGGCGCGGCAGGAAGTCGCTGCCCCCGGCCCGGGTAAAGTTGACCGGATACGTAAACTCCCGAGGCTCGCCATTGACCTCACCGCGCAGTGTGAGCGTTGCCGACCCCCCTTCCGGGTAAGTGCCGAGGGCGATCAGCTGCGATCCCGCGAAGAGGTCAGGTAGTGGCGAGGGGTAGATCTCGGCCACATCGACGCCCTCGACCTCGACCGCGACATCGGCTAGAACGGGGGCGGTGATTCCCGAGTAGAAACTCGAGACGGCTTCGTTGAGCGCTTCACCGGGCCGAACGTACGTCGTGCGCCCCTGGTGTTCGCTGGAGAGGGTATCGAGCAGGATCGCGTCGACGTCATCGCCGACGCCGAAGGCGAAGAGCCGGACGTTCTCAGGTGCCGCGTCTGCGACGTTGGCGATAATGCGGCTGGTGTCGATCTCGCCCTCCGTGGGTAGCCCATCGGTCAGAAAGAGAATCATCGTCGGCCGCCCGGGCTCGACCATGTCGAGGGCGGAGAGCAGCGCCAGATTGATGTCGGTGCCCCCGGTCGCTCCGAGACGCTCGACCCACCGCGCCGCATCTTCGGCTTCCGCTGGCGCAATCAACTCGCGCGCGTATTCGCGGGCGCCGGTGCTGAACTCGACGATGTTGAAGCGGTCGTCCGGATTGAGATGCTCCAGGACGTAGAGAAGCGCCTCCCGCGCCTGCTCGATCTTTTCACCTTCCATGCTGCCCGAGGTATCCAGCACGACGATGACATCCTTGGCGACGATCTCTGTCTCGTCGTCAATCCCGGGCGCGGCGAGGAGGAGGAAATAGCCCTCTCCTGTGCCCTCGTCGATGTAACTCACGACGCTGGCGCCGATGGAGCCCGGCGAGACGCTCCAGAAGAGCTCGAAGTCGGTGTCCGGCCGGACATCGCTCGCTTCGTAGCCTGCCGCAAAGTGAAAGTCGTCTGGCCGGTCGACGGCGACGTCGTGCGACGGGGAGTAGACGGCCCGCAATGGCTCTCGGGTCTCGACGCCGACGTGGACGCTGACCTCTTCCAGCGGTTGCGCTGAGAAACGCTCGGTGTTCAAGGGATACCGGTAGCGGGAGAGCCCCTCTTCAACCGGAACGATCTCACCGTATTCGATCTCGATGCGGCGATCTTCGCCGGGAGGGATAGGGAAGACGCTGGCCCGGATGGCGCCCTCACCGATGTACTCGAGAAGTGCCGGGTCGCGCAGGTTGCGCACGATGTCGTCGTAGATGCGACGCGCTTCCTCTGCGTCGAGCAGCTTGGCTTCGACCGGCTCGCCATCAACCATCATGGTGAATCCGGAGATGGCCGCGCCTGGCGGGATGGGGAAGATGTAGGTTCCCTCGGCGGCCCAGCTATTGGGGTTGTGGAAGACCTGGTCGATGCGTGTCGTCGCCACCTGGTCGGCGATCGAGACATCGACGCGGTGTGACCGGACGTTGAGCTGATCGGCGATGAGGACGGGGTCAGGACAGACGGGATCGCAGGCGGGTGGGTCAACGATGATGACGCCATCCGCGCTTGCCGACAGCGGTGCCGCAACCAGGGACACAAGGAAAGCAAACACGATCAGGGGTAGGATCGGGATCCGACGCATGGCTGTCTCCTCTCCGGGCCTGCCCACGTTGGGGGCCGCGTGCGTAGGAGACGCCGCGCGGGTCTTTCGAGTTCCCGTAATGTCAGGAGATGCCTTTTGCGGGTGCTGTCCGGTCCTGTTCGGCCATTAGCTGTTGAAGGGCAGCGAGAGTGCGATCGATTTCATCAATGATGGCTTGTAGGCGATTCTCCCCGGGCTTCGCGGCTCCGACCAGTGCGTCCACGACCGCGCGGTAGTACCAGAGTGTGCCGTCACGCCTGCCGTTGAAGTGCGACCACAGGTCTTCGCCTTGGACGCGGTAACTGCTGAGCACATCCCTCACGTTGTGGAGTTTGTCGGCCGCTACCACCAGCCGGACCGAATAGGGCTCGGTCCGGAGTCGCCGGACAAACGCCTCTTTCCGTTCGCGCCAGGGCGGCTTCGGTGATGCATCCGTGTCCGAGCACGCCGCAACAATGCGGGCGACCTGATCGCCAAAGCGTCGACGAATTTCCTCCAGCGTCTCCTGTCCACCCTGGTCCTCGACCGCATCATGCAAGAGCGCGGCGATCGCCTCGTTTTCACTCGCGCCGTGATCGAGCGCGATCGCGGTGACGGCGAGCAGGTGGGAGATATAGGGGGTGTCAGACCCCTTGCGCCTCTGCCCGGCATGGAGGCGCGCCGCGTACACCAGCGCCTCCTCGAATGCGTTCGAACTCCCCATAGGATCCTCCAGGCGACGCGGTTCGAGCTATGCGCTGGCGTATTGCTGTTTGACCGCGTCCGCGAGCTTCTCGGCAACGGTGACGACGGCGAAATGGATGTTGGCCCGGGGACCGGTCGGGAAGATTGAAGCGTCGACGATGCGAAGACCGTCCACCCTATGAACGAGCGCATTGTGGTCGACGACCGTCATCGCATCAGACGCCGGTCCCATGCGGCAGGTGCTCGAGGGATGGAACGTGGTCCCGAAGCGGGACAAGGTCCAGGCCGGAAGTTCGCCGGCATCTCCCCAGGGAGGCATCTCTTCGGCGTATGGCTCGAGCACGCGCTGCATCGGAGCCGAGGCAATGATCTGTTCGACGAGCTCGATGCCGTCGCAAAGCGCCTC
>JAICRA010000099.1 GCA_025937615.1 Thermomicrobiales bacterium
GAGACCTGCTTCGAGGGCATCTGCGGGTGTCCCAGTGGACTCTGCTGCGCCGAGGGGGAGACGATCTGCAACGGCACGTGCGTCGCGACTTGCTGTGACAACAACAATTGCGGCGCCTGCGGTAACGTCTGCAAGGACGGTCTTACCTGTTTCGAGGGGAAATGCGATTGCCCGAGTGGAAACTGCCCGCCGGTGAAGCTGCCCAATACGGGCCGCGGCGGGACCGACACTTCAGGACTTCGCGATCGATGGGTAGCGGCGGCGATGGCTGGCGCTACGGCCATATCAGCTCTACTGTGGCGTGGCACTGCTCGTTCGAGCGTCGCAGAGAGTGGCGATGACCGCTAAGCTAGTAGCTAACGGGCTGAATGGGTTGTATGGGCGACGCCTGCGTCGCCCGGGCCGATGCACTCGGCTGACCAGCGTTTGGCTGTCCCATTGCCGTTCACGTTCCGTTGCGGCCAGGAACGTGCGCAAGGCGGGGCTCGGCCCAACGTGAGCAGGAAGCTCTCGGATTGCTGTCGCACGTATTCCTGAGGCTAGCGCCGGCGCGCCAGCGCAACCGCAATGATGATGATCGCGCCGCGGATGATGATTTGCTGGCTGGTTTCGAGACCCATCAGAATCAGCCCGTTGTTGACCACGCCGATGAGCAGAGCTCCGAGTACCGAGCCGATAACCGACCCGGAGCCGCCGAACAGGCTCGTGCCGCCCAGGACGACCGCCGCAATTACCGAGAGCTCGTCACCTTCTCCCCACTGGAAGCGACCTGATTGCAGCCGGCCGGCGTAGAGCATCCCCGCTAGCGCGGCCACGACCCCGGAGACGGTGAGAACGAGAAACCCGATGCGGCGCGTGTTCACGCCGCTGAAGCGCGCAGCCTGCTCATTGCCGCCGGTGGCGAGCACCTGTCGCCCGTATGGGGTCTTCCGCAGCACGACGTAGCCGATGGCGGTCACCACGACGATCCAGATGAGCAGTGATGGAATCGGACCGACCTGACCGGAGCCGAAGAAATTGTTGTACGTCTGATTGAGGATGGGAACAGGAGCGGTGTCGGTGAGCCACATGGCCGAACCGCGAGCAACGCCCATCATTCCAAGTGTCACCAGAAATGAAGGAATGACCAGTAGGGTCGTGAGCAAGCCATTGACGGCGCCGACAACCAGCCCGGTCAACACTCCGGCCAGGACTCCGACCACCGGGCCGTAGCTCGCGATTGCCATTGCGGTCGTGACCGAGCTGAGACCAGCGATAGCGCCAACCGAGAGATCGATCTGGCCGGCGGCGATGACGAAGGTCATAGCCACAGCCATCGTCGCGATAATGGCGGTCTGGCGGACGATGTTCAGCAGATTGTTGGGGTTTGTAAAACCTGCTTCACGCAGAGTGATGGCGAAGAAGAGAAATAATGCGACGAAGCCGATGTACACCAGGTACTGGCGCCAGTCGACGCGAATGCTCTGCTGTTCACGTGCCCTGGACAGCACGGTGCAATTCCTCCTCGGTCCCGATCTGTCGGCGATCGACCTCGCGCACGACACGGCCGTCGCGAAGCACCAACTGGCGATCGCTGACGGCTAGCAACTCGACCAATTCCGAGGAAATGACGATGATCCCCTTGCCGCGATCGGCCAGGTCCCGAATCACCCCCAGGATCTCCGTCTTGGCCTGGATGTCGACGCCGGCCGTCGGCTCGTCCATGACCAGGATCTCGGGCTCCGTTGCCAGCCATTTGCCGATGACGACTTTCTGCTGATTGCCGCCCGAGAGGAGGCGCACGGTCGTGCCGATCGAGCTCGTCTTGATGCTCAGGTCATTGACGATCGACCCGGCCAGGCGATCACCACGACGATCATCGATGATTCCGGACCGATCCAACCGGTCCAGCAGCGGTAAGAGCACGTTGTCCTTGACGGAATGATCAAGGACCAGTCCCTGAATGCGACGATCCTCCGGGACGAGGGAGACGCCCGCCGCAATCGCTTCCTCGGGATTGCCGATAGCAACGCGCTCACCCCGGATGAGAATCTCGCCCTTGTCGATGCGATCTATTCCGAAGATCACGCGGGCTAGCTCGGTTCGCCCGCTACCCATGAGACCGGCAAGACCGAGGATCTCACCCGGATAGAGGTCGAAGCTCACATCCTGCACGCGCTTTCCGGCCGAGAGATTGCGAACCTGGAGCAGCGGAGCGACCGAGCGGTCGACCAAGCGCTCGCGCCACTCGAAGGCCTGTTCCATGGTTTTGCCGACGATGGCGTCGATGACCTGGTTCATCGTCAGCGACGCCGTGTCCTCCGTCAGGATGTGACGGCCGTCCCGCAAAACCGTGATGCGATCGGTAATGCGGAAGATCTCGTCCATCCGGTGCGAGATGTAGATGATCGAGATGCCTCGTTCCTTGAGGCGTTGCACCAGGGCGAAGAGCGACTGCGCTTCGGTTGCCGTCAATGACGAGGTGGGCTCGTCCATGATCAAGACGCGCGCGTCTTGCGCCAGCGCCTTCGCGATCTCGGTCAGCTGCCAGTAACCGGTGCTGAGATCGAGCATCCTGGCACTCGGATCGATCTCCTCTTCCAACTCGGCGAACAGCTCGCGCGTCCGCCGCACGCTGGTGCGATCATCGATCAACCTGCTTGAGCCACGGGGCTCGTGACCGAGGAAGATGTTCTGGGCGACAGTGAGGGTCGGGATGAGGCTGAACTCCTGGAAAATCATGCCGATGCCGAGGGCGCGAGCATCATGCGGCGACCGAATGGCGACCGGACGACCGTCGACCGCGATCTGCCCTTCGTCTGGCGTGTAGACCCCCTGCAGGATCTTCATCAGGGTCGACTTGCCCGCGCCGTTGCCGCCGACCAGGGCGTGGACCTCACCCTTGCGCAGGTCGAAATCGACCCCGTGCAGGACGCGGATGCCGGAGAAACTCTTGCTGATCCCGGTCATTCGCACCGCGCTGAGGTCCATCGAAGTCACCTCTGATTTAGACCAATGGTCGAGGGCGCCAGATGACGCCCTCGACCATTCCTGAATGATTATTGCGCCGCCGCGTCCTGCAGCGCCTGAGGCGGATCCTGATGATAGACCTCCTGCCACGCCTCCAGGACGTTCTCCCTGGTGACAGGCAACGCAGGCAGTGCGACGAACGGCGGTGCCTCTTTGCCTAGTAATCCGTACCCGGCCAGCATGGCCTCGGTTACTCCCTGGTCGAACGGCCGTTGCGCACCGAGTCCCTTGACGATGCCGCCCTGCGCCAGCGAGATGGCCACATTCTGCCCGAGGTCGATCGTGGTCACGACTACGTCGTTCTCCCGGCCCGCGGTGCGAATGGCGTTGATGACCCCCTCGGCTGGAACGTCCCACACGGCCCAGATACCGCTCAGGTCGGCATTGCGAGTCAGCATGGCGGAGGCGGCCTGGTCGGCCTGAGTGGCGAAATCCGGCCCGGCGATACCTTGCTCCTCGGTGATCTCGATGTTGGGATAGTTCTCCTCGATCGTCGCCTTGAACGCGTCGTAGCGCTGACGGGTGACGAAGAAGTCAGCGGCGTGGAATACAATGCCTACCTGACCTTCGCCGTCAAGCGCCTCGGCCATGAGGTGGGCGGAGGCAATCCCATTCCCGTAATTGTCCGCCGAGACAACGCTGACATAGTCCTGGCCTGGCGTGAATCCTTGTGGCACGTTGTCCATGAAGACGATCTTCACGCCTTGTTCGGCGGCCTGCCGGTAGGCGGCAGCGGTGGCGACCGGATCGGTCGGGATCGATACGATGATGCTTGGGTTGCGGGCCAGGACCGTCTCGATGTCGGAGACCTGCGTCTGCGCCTGGAAGTCCGCATCGGTTTCGGCGATGACCTCGATCCCCATCTTCCCGAACTGGTCGCGGAGACCGGCGATTTGCGCCGCCGACCAGTCATCGCCGCTGTAGTGCATGACGATCGCCGCGGTCGCCCCGATGCCCTGGATCTCGGCCAGCTCCTCCTCGGTCAGTGTGACCTCAGAAGCAGCCGTTGGTGCTTCTCCCTGAGGCCCGGTGCTGAAGACCTGCCCCTCCATCTGGGCCAGCGCCTCGGCACCCGAAGCCGCGCTCGGCGTCGCGTCTGGAGTTGCGTCCTGGGCGGTCGCCAGTCGCGGCGACACCCCGATGACCGGGACCGCGATCGCGCCCGCGACGAGAACCGAGAAACGGCGCCGATTGAGATACTTGCTCACGGAATTCACCTCCAGTAACGAGTCAAACGATCTCACAACGCCAAGGCATCACGACCTGGCAGACTCACGTAGATGTGGTTCTGCTCTCCTGCCTCCCTTCCAGGAAGATCCTGCTGTTTCGAGCCGCTTCTTGTTTTGATCCGGCGTAGGCGTCGAGCTCGACGGTGATCCATCCGTCGTAGCCGATCTCCTGGAGAGAGGCCAGGATCCGGTCGAAATCGAGTTCGCCCTCGCCCAGGGGGAGAAATTCTCCGCTGGCGAAGTCCTTGAGATGGACATACGGGATGCGATCGCCGTAGATGCGGATGAGCTCTGCCGAATCGCCGCCTGCCGCGTCGAGGTGGGCCGTGTCAGGACAGAATCCGATCGAGGTCAGGTCGAAGACACGGGCGATCTGCTCAGGCGTCTGGGCGCAGGTGCCTAGGTGGGGATGAAAACTCGGTGTGAGTCCGAGACCGGTCGCTAGCTCGACGACTTGATCCAGTCCATGCGCCAGCAGCGCGTAATCCGCGTCCGCGGTTCCCTTTGCGCGCACCGCGCCGCCGCCAACCACAAAGTGGGTAGCGCCAAATCGGGCGGCAAGCTCCGCGGAGCGACGAATCTTGTCCAGCTCCTCCCCGAGAACCTCCGGGAAGATGAAGTTCGCGCCGGAGTAGACCCCGACGAGCTCCAACTGGAGCTCGTCCATCAGCCGGCGCAGCTCATCCTCCCGGTCCGCGTACTGGACGAGATTGCCCTCGAACAGCTCGAACCCGGAGTAGCCGGCGGCGGCGATATCACTCATTGCTTCTTCGGTCGACCCGTTTGCCAGGTAGAGGAGATCCTTCACGCTGGTCACACCCGCCGGGTGGCCGAAGACTCCGCCCCACGTGTTGGTTTGATACGCCAGCTTCATTCGCAACTCCTCCTGCCGGGATCGGCGTGAACCGATCTTCTAGGCCGGCGACCCACGGTGCGCCACGATGGAGTCGGCAACCCGCCAGGCATTGGCCATGATCGTCAACGTCGGGTTGACCCCGGTGGAGGTCGGGAACGGGCTGCCATCGACGGCGTAGAGGTTGTCGACCTCGTGGGCGCGGCAATCCTTGTTCAGGACGGAAGAGCTCGGGTCATTACCCATGCGTAGCGTGCTGTGTTGATGCGAGCAATTGCCCGTGACCTTGTCGATGTAGACGCGCCAGACCTTCGTCGCTCCCGCGGCCTCTAGGATTTCGGCGTTGCGATCGATGATCCATCGCCCCTGAGCGAGGTCGTTCGGGTGCGGCGTATGGGTAATGCGGGCGACCGGAAGCCCCCAGGCATCCTTCACCTGGTCATCCAGCTCGACACGGTTCGTCTCCTGGGGCAGGTCGTGGAGCACGAGCCCGACGGCCATCGTGTGGTTGAAGAATTCGCGGTCGGCGTCTTTCGCCGCTTGTCCCCAGGTTGGTTTATCCGGGAGAGAGAAGCTAATCGGCAGCGGGATGCCGACTCCAGCCGAGGCGACGTGGCAGCCCCCGACGAATTCGCGTCCTTCCGAGTGCTCCAGAAACTCGAAGGTGCTGGCGCCGACATAGCCGCCGCCGGCCCACCCGTAGACGGGGTCCTCGAACGCGCCGATGGCGGCGCTGTACTCGTGGAACGTAGCGTTGCGGCCCACGACGTCGCTTCCGTTGGCCAGACCGTTCGGGAACTGGCTGGACTGCGACAAGAGGAGGAGCCGCGCCGACTCGATGGCGCCGCAGGCGAGAATGAAGAGATCGGCTTCCTGCTCGACGGTGTCCCCAGCCGAGTCCCAGTAGAGCGCGCTCCTGGCGCGACCCTGGGGATCGATGGCGATTTCCTGGACATAACAGTCGGGTCGGAGATCATAGCGGCCGGTGGCGAGCGCGGCCGGGATGAACCGGGTCAGAGCGTTGCCTCGCGTCCCGGTCGGATCGCCGTGCTGCTGGGCAAACGCGCTCTGGTTTGTTGTCGGCCAGCCATTGTAGGGGCAGGACAGCGC
>JAICRA010000274.1 GCA_025937615.1 Thermomicrobiales bacterium
ATCGGGGGTGAGCCAACGGGCAAATGTAACGCGAGCCGAAGACCCGTCCTCGAAATCGTGAACTCGCTGGACGAGTCCCTTTCCGAACGACGGTTCGCCAACGAGCGTCCCTCGCTCATAGTCTCGAATCGCTCCGGCGACAATCTCGGAGGCGCTGGCGGTACCCCCATCGATCAGCACGACCAGTGGAATATGAAATGCCGTCTCACCACCGCCGACGATCGGCTCTGAGATGAGATCATCGTCGTCGTTCAGGTCGAGGTCCTGATAAAGCGCGGGACCGGCATCTTCGGGGATGAATCGGCCGAGCATCTCTTGCGCGCTCGTTACCCACCCGCCGCCATTGCCTCGCAGGTCGAGCACAACGCCGGCGACGCCCTCATCCTTGGCTCGCTTGAGTGCCGCATCGAGTTCCCGCGTTGTGTTGTCACCGAAGATGCCAACAGTAATATGCGCGACCTTGCCGTCCGCTTGCCGCTCATAGACTACCGCTGGAATCTCGATCGCTTCGCGGTTGACAGTTACATCGAACGTTTCGGGCACACCTGGCCGCCGAATGGTGAGGACGACCGAAGAACCTCTCGGGCCACGGATGAGCGACATTGCCGCGTCGGTCTCGAGCTCGCCCAGATCCTGTCCGTCCGCGGCGACGATGACATCGCCTGGGCGCAGGTCGGCACGCGCCGCGGGCGAACCCGGAATTGGCGCGACGATCGTGAACTCTCCCTCCGGGTGCTCCACCCAGATGCCGATGCCTTCATATTCGCCGGCAAGCTCTTCGCGCAGCGGCGCGCCACGCAGCGGCTCAAGAAACACCGTGTAGTCGTCGCCGAGCGCCTCGGTCATGCCGCGGGCCGCGCCGTAGTCCAGCTCGCGACGATAGTCATCAAGAGAGGCCACCGGCGTCGCCGCGGCAATCGCCATTCCCTCGATCGCGCCCTGCTCGAGATTGGCTACGAACGTGGCCCGCGCCTCCGGCGACGCCGGAAGGAAGAAGTATTCGTCCTCCAGAATCTGTCGCACTTCTGCTTGCCGTGGGAACGCAGCATCCGTCGCGGCATCGCCATTGGGATCCAGGCCGCCAAAGCCTTCGGTTCCAGGCCAGGGTCCACGGATGAGGTACCGCTCGGCGACAATGCCCGAGCCGAAGCTCACTACGGCAATCAAAGCGATGGCCGAGACCACAAGAAGGACTGTCCAGACTGAGCGGGACGGCTCGGATCCATGCTGCTGATCAGTCTCGTGCGTCGGATCCATGAGTTCCAAAACGCGGAATGGAATCTTGCAGCCGTCCCTGAAGCACGCCTCGGCTCACGATTGACATCTCGACGTCAAATGCCGAGATGCAGCGATGTCTGACCGCGGCACTATGGGTAAATCCCCCGCAGCCGGGTGAACTCGGCCACCCGGTCGATTCCGCGCACCAACGCCGCCGTCCGCATGTGAACGCCGTACTTCCTGGATGTGCTGTAGACGGCGTCGAAAGCCCGGTTCATGATTCGTCGCAAACGTTCATTCACTTCATGCTCAGTCCAGGGGAAAGCCTGGAGTGCCTGAACCCATTCGAAGTAGGAAACTGTCACTCCGCCAGCATTCGCAAGGATGTCGGGAATGACGAACACCCCCCGGTCGTAGAGGATTACGTCAGCCTCTGGCGTGGTTGGCCCGTTGGCTGCCTCTGCGATCAGCTTCGCGTGAATCTGACCGGCATTCGCGACCGTGATCTGATTTTCGAGTGCCGCTGGGATGAGGATCTGCACTGGTAAGAGGAGGAGTTCCTCGTTGGTGACACTATCGGCATCCCGAAAGCCCACCACTGATCCAGTGCGCGCTTTGTGCGCACTCACCGCATCGAGGTCAAGCCCGCTTGGATTGTAAATTCCGCCGCGGGAATCACTGACTGCCACCACTGACGATCCAAGCTCAGACATCAAGCGTGCGGCGACCGACCCGGCATTTCCAAATCCCTGCACCGCCGTTCGCGCCTTGGACAAATCGAGATCGAGAATCCGGGCAGCGCTCTCGATGGCGAAAACGCAGCCTCTGCCCGTGGCCTCATTCCTCCCCTCGGAGCCCCCGAGCACGATCGGCTTGCCCGTCGTCACGCCAGGGACCGAGTACCCGATGTTCATCGAGTAGGTGTCCATCAGCCACGCCATGATCTGAGGATTGGTGTTGACGTCCGGGGCAGGAATGTCTTGATTCGGTCCGATAAATGGCTGAATCTCGGTCGTATACCGCCGGGTCAGGTTCTGCAATTCCGCCTGAGAGAGGAGCTTCGGGTTGACCTGCACTCCGCCTTTAGCGCCTCCGAACGGCAGGCCGACAACCGCACACTTCCAGGTCATCCACATGGCGAGGGCTTTCACCTCTTCCAGCGTCACGCTCTGGTGGTACCGAATGCCACCTTTGGTGGGCCCGGGGCCGCTGTTGTGCTGCACGCGATACCCGGTGAACACTTCGACGGACCCGTCATCCATCTCGACCGGGAAATGGACCGTGAGCTCGCGCTGACAGTGGCTCAGGATCTTGCGCATCCCGTCGTCTAGGCCAAGAACGTCGGCGGCAATCTGAAAGTGCTCGACCGCGACACCGAACAGATCTCGCTCTTCGCCAATGGGCGCCGTGCCTCTGTCGGCGACGGTCTGCGCAAATTGCTGATCGAGGATCATGGACGCCTCCACTGCCAGTTGGCGCTGCTTTGCGCCGCGAATCGTTCACGACAACTTGGACCTATGAGATGTCGCCGCCTTGAGCCGTGATTGGCCCGGTCAGCTCCTCTTCCAGAACCCGGCGAACCTGATCCGGACTTGCCCGGCCGCCAGTGCGCCGAATTGTTTCGCCGATGAGCCTCCCGATAGCGGCCCTCTTGC
>JAICRA010000207.1 GCA_025937615.1 Thermomicrobiales bacterium
ATCATCGCGTCCGGGGTCCCGATCAGGTTGCGAATATAGGCGCCCATGTCTGCGGCATTGCGCTGACCGCGTTCTGTCAGCTCGCGAGCGTGATCACCGACCGGAGCGTCAGACTGGGTCTTGGCGTGACGCAGGACGAGGAGGGTCTTCATCGATCTCTCCGGAGCTGATGGTCTCGGCATGACGGCGCTGTGGCGGTCGCGGCTAGTAACGAGTGCAACGTAGCATCAATGCTCGGCAACCATCGCTCACTCGAATACGGTCCCGCCGAACGCCCGATCGACCAGTCCGCGCTTGTGCAATCTTCCGGCCGCCTGTAGCCTGTTGCTCCGGTCTCAGGTTTCAGCACCACCTCGTCTGGAAGTCCGTCCGCCACGTGCCGCTAAGAAGCCACCGTTTCCTCCAAATTCAGGTGACATGTCGCCAATTGGATGACGGTCGACCGCACCGACGTGCGAAAGGACACTCCATGGACGTATTCGAGGCCATCCGCACGCTTCTGGCCGTGCGCCGCTACCGTGACAAGCCGGTCCCGGAAGAGGTGCTACGCCGGGTGCTCCAGGCTGGCCGGTTGTCGGCGAGCGCGGCGAACAAGCAGCCCTGGCACTTCGTGGTGGTGCAAGATCCAAACACGTTGCGCCAGCTCGGTGCGGCGGCTCAGAGTGGACCGTACATCTCGGAGGCGCCACTCGCGATTGTCGTTGCCATCGAACCATCCCGGTTCGCGATCGCGGACGCGGGCCGCGCCATCCAGAACATGCTCTTGACCGCCTGGGACGCAGGAGTGGGCGGCAATTGGGTTGGGAGCGGGGGTCCAGCGACCAAAGCGCTCCTTGGCATCCCGGAAGAGCTGGACGTTGTGGCGATCTTGCCGCTCGGTTATCCCGCCAGCGCCATCGGGCAAGGGCAGAAGACGCGCAAGCCGCTGTCGGAGATCGTCCATCGCGAACGGTGGGGGCAGCCTTTCGCGACCTAGCGGGCAGCGCGAGCCGTGTCTAGTCCTCGGGCTGAGTTGTTCGCCTTGCGGCCGTCTCTGAATAGGCCTCGCCGGTCACACGTTGGTCGAGCCTTTCCGGGCAATCTCGGTTCGTGCTTCCTGCAACGGACCATCACTCGACGACGACCGTGCCGGCCATGCCGACGCCGCCGACATCGCCGTGGTAGCGGCAGTAGTACGGGTAGGTTCCGGGTTCGGTGAACGTGTGCTCGAAGCGTACGCCCAGCGCCTGGTCTCCAGAGTCGAAGCTGCCGTCGTCTGCGCTGGCGGTGTGTTTGGCCTGTTCATCGTTGACCCAGATGACCGTCGTGCCGGCGGGAATGGTGAGCTGCGAGGGAATGAAGCGGAAGTGATCCTCGTGGATCGTCACGCTGAGCGGCTCTCCCGCGTTCTGGGCGACACCAGCCAGTGATGGCGCCTGGACCACGCCAGCGGCGCGTGCTGCCGTCTCGAGGGCGAACACCCCATCGACGTTGGTCTGGCGCGCCAGGGTAAGGATCTCCTCCACCACGGGCGTCATCTCATGCACCGGCTGGTCTCCGATCAGGTCGAGGGAGAGGGTGACGATGCGATCGAGCTGATCCCGGATCGTCGCCGCCTGCTGCGTCGTCCCCGGGCTGCCCCCGACATCGGCGACAGCGTCGAGTCGAGCGAGGAGGCCGACCCCGTCCCCGGGATCCTCCATGTGGCTGTTGGCGTCGAGGTCACCGTAGTGCAGACCTTGCGCTCCTTCGATCAGGTTGATCAGGTGCTCGGCATGGCGCTTGACCGCGGGCAGGCTGCCGCGGGTCTGAGCATCCTCCAGCTCCACGGCGTGGACGTAGAGATCGGCGCCAAGCTGACGGAACTCGAGCAGCGGGGCGCTGGCGGCGACGCTTTGCGTCAAGTAGCGCTCGGCGTAGATCCCGATGCCGAGGAGGACCAGTACTGACCAGAGCGCGAGTGTGGAGCGCATCGCGAGCTTGAAGTTGTCGAGCCGGAACCGCTTCGGGATCAGCCTGGTGCGCATGAGCAATATGAGATAGAGCGCGACGACCTCAGTAATGATGCCGAGTACACCGTGGCCGACCATCAACTGTGCGACGCGATCGCCCACGGATTGGCTCGCAATGACGTACCCGAAGAAGCTGGGAACCATGAACAACGCAATCAGCCCCAGGTTGAGGAGCACCATTGCCGTCTGGACATTGGCGTGCTGGGCGAAGCGCTTTCGGCGCGCCAGGACGAACCCGGCGAGCAATCCGGCCAGGAGGAGGAGCTGCGCGATCAGATTGATGTCGGCGGCGGTCTGCGTCCCCAGGAGTTCCTGCATGCCTACCCCGAATCGGGTGTCGTCAGCCGGGCGCCGCGAGTGTTGGTCGTGCCTGGGCGTGAGCTTACATGGTGAACGCCGCCATTTGGCCTTCCCCCCGTCACTCGCTGACCGACGACTCTAATAGCGGCGCGACGAGCGCCGTCCAACCGGTCTGATGGCTCGCGCCGAGGCCGGCGCCGGTTTCCCCGTGGAAGTACTCGTAGAAGAGCAGGTTGTCGCGCCAATGCGGATCCGTTTGCACGAGCATCTTGTCGCCGAAAACAGGACGACGACCATCAGGGCCGCACCGGAAGATAGCGACGAGGCGAGCGGCAAGATCGTCGGCGATGCGGCTGAGCGGGAGGTACGCTCCGGAGCCGGTTGGATGCTCGACCACCAGATCATCACCGTAATAGCGATCGAACTGCCGTAGCGCCTCGATGAGGAGGTAGTTGAGCGGGAACCAGATCGGGCCGCGCCAATTGGAGTTTCCACCGAAGACGGCAGTCCGCGACTCGGCCGGCTCGTACTCGACCGTGTACAGCTCGCCTTCGACCGGGAAGACGAAGGGCTCAGCCCCGTGGTCGCGACTGAGGGAGCGAATGCCGTACGGGCTGAGGAACTCCTCCGGGTCGAGCATTCGTCGCAGGAGCCGCAGCATGCGGTCAGCTCGCATCAGAGCGAGCAGCCGGCGCTCGCCAACACCGGGTTCATACCAGCGGGAGACCAGGCTGGCGAGCCGCGGCCGGTTGGTGAGGAACCAGTCGAGTCGCCGCTTGAACCCTGGCAGCTCCTCGAGCAGGTCCGGCTCGAGCGTCTCGACAGCGAGGAGCGGAATCAGGCCGACGAGGGAGCGGAGCTTGAGGCGCATCATGCCGCCGTGAGGGAGCTGGAGGACGTCGTAGAAAAACCCGTCCTCCTCGTCCCAGAGCGCGATTCCCTCGCCACCGATGTCATTCATCGCGCCAGCGATGTAGAGGAAGTGCTCGAAATACTTGGTCGCCACATCCTGGTAGACGCCGTTGCCGCGCGCTAGCTCGAGCGCGATCGTCATCATGTTGAGACTGAACATGCCCATCCAGGCGGTGCCGTCGGCCTGCTCCAGGTAGCCGCCCGTCGGCAAGGGGCGGCTGCGATCGAAAACGCCGATGTTGTCGAGACCGAGGAACCCACCCTGGAAGACGTTGCGTCCGGCGTGGTCCTTGCGGTTGACCCACCAGGTGAAGTTCATCATCAGCTTGTGGAAGACGCGCTCGAGGAATTCACGGTCGGCCGCGCCGTTGATTGCGGCATCGATCTGGTAGACGCACCAGGCGGCCCAGGCGAACACGGGCGGGTTGACGTCGTCGAAGGTCCACTCATAGGCCGGGATCTGGCCGTTGGGGTGCATGTACCACTCGCGCAAGAGCAGGACGAGTTGGCGCTTGGCGAACCGGGGGTCGATGCGGGCAAGCGGGATGCAGTGGAAGGCCAA
>JAICRA010000303.1 GCA_025937615.1 Thermomicrobiales bacterium
CGCCTCCGCAAGCAAACGGTATGCCTCGCGCACCTGTCGGTGAAATTCAACAACCTCTCGATCCAGACGGTTGAGTTCCTGTTCAACGGCCATGCGGCGCTTCAGGGCCTTTTCTACAGGCAAATCGAGCAGAATTTTGAGATCGGGCTCGACCCCGCCCGTTGCAATTTTCTGAGCTTGCACGACGTTCTCTTTCTCGAGGCCTCGCGCACCCCACTGATAGGCAAGGGAAGAGTCGCTAAATCGGTCGGAGACGACAATCAGACCCTCATGTAGAGCGGGTTCGATTACTTCCCCGACGAGCTGAGCTCGCGCGGCCGCGAAGAGCAGCATCTCCGTCGTCGGAAGCATTGATGATGATCGCTCCCCAAGCAGAACCGTGCGAATCTGTTCGCCAATTTTCGTTCCGCCGGGCTCCCGGGTTAGCATGGCCGGCTTGCCAGCGGCCTGAAGGGCCACAACTAGTCGCATGGCTACGGTTGACTTGCCTGATCCGTCAACGCCCTCCAAAGCAATGAACGCGCCAGACAAGAAATCAGCCTACAACGTCACGCGATATCTCTACTCGCCGATGCGGTTCTCGGCCGCGGCTGCGGGACGCGAGCGCATACCGCTCCGCCAGCTGGTGTTGCACCTGTCGGATGCGGGACACCTGGGGCGCCAGTTGTACGGGCGGTCCACCGTCGATGACGGACGAAATCGCCTCTTCCGCCTCAGAGATCGCCGCCAGAAGCGGATCGTCAGCGGCGGGTGCAGGACGCACGCCCTCTGCTTGCGATCGGGTCCAGTCGGGTGGTACGGGGCCCTCGTCGGCGCCCCGGGAGGGAAAGAGTGTGGACAGGAGTTGCTCCATTTGCACCCCGGTATTCGAGCGCAGCACATACACAGGAACTCCGCGAGATTCTGCGTCACGTATTGGCTGCGCTCGCTGTCGAAAGTAACTCTTCAAGGTGAGAACAATGTCCGCCTCTCGGGCGTCGCGAACGACAGTGGCTGGTACGCGCAGGACTTCAATGGCGTGCTCCAAGCGATTTCGACTCACGCCGAACGCGTAGATACGGAGTGGGCGCGCGTCCGTGCCACGCCGTTTGAGTGCAGCCGGGAGAGGATCGAGCGCGGCTGGCGCGGTTGATTGGCCCTCCGCGCCAGCGCCGTTCTCACCGCTTGCGTAACCGTTGTACATTCCTTGGTCACGTGACAGGCTGCGTCCTGACCCGCGGCCATTCTGCGGCACCGGGGCGCTCTCGACCCGCGAAGCAGCCGTGATTGCAACCTCGCCGTCCTCTTCCCGCCGGCGCAGCTCAGGTCGCGGAATACCACCGCGCAGGATGAGATCGACAGTGGACGCGACGTCGTTGTGGACCGCAACCTGGTCGCGGTCGATGATCTCAATAATCGTGTCGAATGTGGGCGGCGCTTTCCGTTCGAGAATTGACTTCTGCGTTCCGCGGCGACGCGCCTCTTCGTCGGATAGGGTCACCGACTGGATCCCGCCGATGAGGTCGGCAAGCGTGGGATTCATCATGAGGTTCTCGAGCGAGTTTCCGTGAGCGGTGCCAATGAGCTGAACGCCTCGTTCTGCGATGGTCCGCGCGGCCATCGCCTCTAGCTCCGTGCCGATCTCGTCGATCACCACGACCTGCGGCATGTGATTTTCAACCGCTTCGATCATCACACCGTGCTGATCCGTGGGCGTTGGCACTTGCATGCGGCGGGCTCGTCCAATCGCCGGGTGGGGAATGTCACCATCGCCAGCGATCTCGTTGGATGTATCGACTACCACCACGCGCTTGTGCAGCTCGTCGGCTAATACGCGGGCGGTTTCCCGCAAGAGCGTGGTCTTGCCAACGCCGGGGCGACCGAGGAGTAGCACACTCTGCCCGGACTCAATCAGGTCACGCATGATGGCGATAGTACCGAATACGGCGCGGCCAACCCGGCACGTGAGTCCGACGATCTCGCCGGACCGGTTGCGGATAGCGGAAATACGATGAAGCGTTCGCTCGATTCCCGCCCGGTTGTCGGCGCCGAATGCCCCGATGCGTTCCGCGACGAAGGCGAGATCTTCGCGATCTACCTCTCGGTCGGTTAGCGGCAGCTCGCCGCTCTGAAACCTCGCCTCGGG
This sequence comes from Thermomicrobiales bacterium, assembly GCA_025937615.1. The sequence goes on from JAICRA010000303.1 coordinate 2,126, forward strand.
TCTACGCCCGAGGTCCATGACGATTTCGACCAGATTGTCGTAGCCACCTTGGTGCCCGGCCTCCGCGACGGCCTCGGAGATCCGCGCCGGAAGCACGGCCAGAAGCACATCGAGGTTGTCTGTGCTTGCCAGTTCGTACGGAGGTCTACTCAACTCTCGATCCCCGTCGAGAAACCCCTCCTGCGCCACTTCGGTCGTCCGCAATGTCATATCTATACGTCCATTGGCTGAGATTCCAGAAACGTAGGTACACGGCGTGGCATCGCCGATCGCAGCTCGACGGGGAAATGAACCGGTTCGCCCCTTGGGGTCCGCGCGGTGGCCGTCGTGTACCGAATTAGGAGCTCCTGCTCTCC
>JAICRA010000174.1 GCA_025937615.1 Thermomicrobiales bacterium
AGAAAACCTCGCGTCTACAGCCCTGCTCCCGCCGCGATTACTGGTGCTCGACCAGGTGTACCTGTCGCTCTACAGCGAGCCGCGCAACCAGCAGCACGAGACCCTGGGCTCGCTCGCCTAAGGCGGGCACTTACAGCAGATGTTCATCATCAGTCACGTCGACGACGTGCAGCAGTCGCCGGTCATGAACGAGGCCTGGACGATCGAGGAGCGAGCCGGCGTAAGCCATGTCGTCCGCCCAGAGTCGCTGACTCCCGCGCTCGCCTGAAGGAACCGCCTGACCGGGGTCTATACTCGCGACAACCGAGACGGGGAGATCAGGGAGACGAGCATGGCAGCGACGGCGCCACACTACGCGCTGGAACAGGCTCAGGACGCGGCTCACGGCGGTGAGGGCTGGCGGAGCCGTCATGGCACGACGGCCGAGGAGCTAGGGTCGATCTGGGCGGCTTGTGGAGTCACCTCGGAGTGCGGCACGCTGCGCTCGGTGCTCATGCATCGCCCGGGCGGGGAGATCGACGGAGTCGCCGACGCCGCGGGCGCGCTCTGGCACGATCTGCTCGATCCGGCGCGGGCACGAGACCAGCACGACCAGCTTGCGGACCTCTACCGAGCACACGGAGTCGCCGTGCACGAGCTCGGTGAGGTGGCGCTCGACAGGCCCAACTCCTATTTCTGCCGGGACGTCTTCACAATGACCCCGGTCGGCGCCATCCTCGCCCGCCCGGCGTCGGCATCCAGAGCGGGTGAGGAGCGGCAGGCGGCAGCCGCTTTGGCACGGATCGGTGTGCCGATCCTGCATTCGGTCTTCGGCGGGGCGACGTTCGAGGGCGCTGACGTCGCCGTGGTCAGCCAGGATCTCGTCTTCGTCGCCGAGGGACAGCGCACCAACCGCGAGGGCGCGGGACAGGTGGCACAGGCATTCAGGGACGCCGGCGTCGACCAGGTCGAGGTCGTGCAGCTCCCGTACGGATGCGGTCATCTCGACGGGATGTTGAACATCATCGACCGCGATCTCGCCATGATCTATCCGACACAGCTTCCCTGGCGTGTCTACGAGCTTCTCAAGGCTCGCGGCTTTCGCTTCCTGGACGTACCGGACGCGGGTGAAGCACGGCATGGTATGGCAATCAACATGGTGCCGCTTGCGCCCGGAGTCGTCGTGTTGCCGGCCGGAAATCGAGTGACCCGCGCCGCGTTGGAAGCGCACGGAGTGACCTGCCTCGAGGCCGAGGTCGATGAGCTGATGAAGGGCGCCGGGTCGGTGCACTGCATGACCGGTGTCATCCATCGGGAGGCGGCGTGAGCGTGGACGGAGGACAGGGGATCGCCGCCCGATTCACCTGGCATCCCGACTATGCCGGGCGCTTGCTGCTCGACGTGCGTGAGGAGCTGGTGCGCGAGATTAGCGCCGACCAACGCGCGTACGCGCTGGCGATGGAGGCGGCCGAATCGCGAGAGGACGACGCGCTCGCCTCGGTCCTACGCCTGGAGAAGCGCTGGAGCGACTATGACCTCAATTGGGCCGAGACAGATCCCGGTCAGCTCGCGGATCGCATCCTGGAGTGGGAGTGGCAGCGCGAGCAACGACGCGAGCTCTTTCCCTTCTCCGAAATGCGGGAGTCAGCGCCGCGGCAGGCTCTGCCGCCGGCACAAGCATCGTGGCTCGACTGGTTACGAAAACTCTTCGGCCGCGCGGGTGGCCAGGACTGAGATGAGGATGCGGTTTGGAGACCAAGAAGCGCCGAATAGGGGAACCGAGCCAAGACGGAAGCCGGAGCGGTGAGTTGCCGGCGGTTGACGGCGACTACATGCTTGAGCAGACCGCGGTGCTCTGCCGCATCCCTTCGCCCAGCGGGTTCACCCGCGCCGCAATCGACCATGTTGCCGCCGAGCTGGAGCAGTTGGCGATCCCGGTCCGCCGGACGGTGAAGGGCGCTCTCGTGGCGACATTGCCGGGAGGGGATTCTCGGAGTGGGGGCCGGACACTCTCTGCCCACGTCGACACCCTCGGCGCGATGGTCAAGGAGATCAAAGACGACGGCCGCCTGAAGCTGACGCGCGTCGGCGGCTACGATTGGTCGACGATCGAGGGGGAGTACTGCACGGTTCATGCAGACGGTGGAACGCGCCAGATTACCGGCACGATTCTGACCACAAAAGCTTCTGCTCACGTCTACGGAGTTCAGCTCGCTGAATTGAAGCGCGACGAGACGTCAATGGAGGTCCGGCTGGATGAGCCGGTGCGGACGGCCGACGATGCGCGAGCGCTTGGGATCGAGGCCGGAGATTTCATCAGCTTCGATCCACGCACGACGATTACCGCGAGTGGGTTCATCAAATCACGGCATCTCGACGACAAAGCATGCGTGGCGATACTGTTGGGGGTCGCTCGCGCGTTAACGAAGAGTGGGGAACGCCCCGCGGCGCCGTCGGCGCTGTTCATCTCAAACTTCGAAGAAGTTGGACACGGCTCGTCGGCGGGTCTACCAGACGGAACGATGGAATTGATTGCGGTGGATATGGCGGCAGTGGGCAAGGGGCAGACGTCGGACGAATTTGCGACCACCGTCTGTGTCAAGGATTCATCCGGTCCGTATGACTTTGAGCTCAGCCGCCGCCTGATCGAGCTAGCACGATCGAACGGCATCGACTGCCGGGTCGATATCTACCCCGATTATGCATCGGACGTGAGTCAGGCTTTGCGGGCCGGCTGGGACGTGCGGGGCGGACTCGTCGGACCCGGAGTCGATGCCTCGCACTCCTTCGAACGTCTGCACCGAGTCTCGCTGGAGGAGACAGCGCGACTCTTGCTCGCCTATTTGTTGACGCCGGCGTGACTCGGCTGCGCATCGACCCCGGACCGTGGCGAACGGCGAGATCGTTCGTCATGGCAATCCTGATTCTCGTCCTCTCACTAGGCGGGACTATCTTCGTTCTCAGCCCTTCCGTGGCGGGCATGCAGGAGTCGAGCCTCCGCGGCGAGCCGGTCAGCGGGACTCCGGTCGCCGCCGCTGAGCCGCATGATCCACTTGATAGCAGTCCATTCCAGGAAGAATCAGATGGCGGCGACCCGCTCGACGGTGACCCGCTCGACGGCCGCCCAGCCGGCGACCCCGGCGCTCCGGCCGACCAGACACGATTGGAAGTCGAGCGCAGTGCCCGGCCTCATGATGAGCCCGCGACGGTAGCCGTCTACGATGACGACCCGCAAACCGTCTGGACACCGGAAGCCGATACGGGCGAGACCTGGTTATGGCTCGACCTGGGTCTCGAGAGACCGCTGCGCGAGGTGCGCTGGCTGGCAGAGGGCAGAGGCGTAGTCGAGATCGCGGTCTCGAGCGATCGCCGGCGCTGGCGTCACGTCGACCGGATCGAAGTCGATCACGGTTGGCAGGGAGCCGAGCTGCGGGAAGAGGCGCGCTATGTACGGCTGACTCTCCTGCCAACCGATGACGGCGGCGAGCTTCCGGCGATTGCCGAAGCGGCCGTTTACGGACCACCAGGCGTTGCTTTCGAGCAGCGGACCGGAGATGGTCGCGCAAGCAATCGGAACCGGCAGTCGCGACGCGGTGGAAAATCGGCTGCCGAGCAGGAGGCCGGCAATGACTCGTCGGCTAGCAACGAGCGGCGAGCGGAATCGCGTTCCAGGGGTCGAGTACGGATCGCAGCCGAATCAGGAGAGACCCGCTGTGGCGGTGACCGGCAACGTTGCCGGGCGCAGCAGGGGGAGGTCTCAGTCGAGGAGGATTGCGAGCGCGAAGGAACCTGCACCATCGATGTCCGAGTCGACGGTGGGACGGCGCTCTGCGACGCCACGGGCGGGGATGAGGCGAAAGCCGGTAAGGGCGAAGGGAAACACGGTAGTAGTGGTGGCCGCTGCGAGGCGGTTGCGAATGGCGGCGCGGTCGCCATCGGGGACATCAAACCCTAAACGATCACCCTGTTGCCCTCCGCGCACGCAAGCGCTGCCAGACAAAGCGCACGATGAGAAATGCCACGGCGGCAATGACGAGGTATTGAAGCCAGTCGACGTACTCTTCGATCTGGTGCCAGTTCTCACCAAGAGCCCAGCCCAATGAGACGAGCGCACCGTTCCACAGGGCGCTGCCAAAGCCGGTCAGGAGAAGAAACTGACCCAGCGGCATGCGGCGGTAGCCAGCAGGGAT
>JAICRA010000154.1 GCA_025937615.1 Thermomicrobiales bacterium
AGACTTAGTCGTTCGTACTCCTGAAACAGATCGTCGAGGGCGTCACCGCTTGCCGACTGCATCGCCACTTCGAGCGCGCGCATTCGCACCAGCGCCGACAGCGCTTCGTCGAAAGCGAGTTGTGCCTCTTGTCGGACCGTGCGATCACTGTCGAAACGGGGCTCCTGCGCCAGGACCGCGACGCGAGCACCGCGCGCAATCGCGATCTCACCATGGGACGCTCTGTCAGAGCCGGCGATGATCCGGAGCAGCGTCGATTTCCCAGCGCCGTTGACGCCTACTAGCGCCACATGCTCACGGTCGGCAATTTGGAACGAAACGTCCCGAAAGATTTCGTCGGGGCCGAAAGTCTTTGCGAGATCAACGACGGTCAGAAGGGTCGACTGAGGCATAGTTTGAGTAAGAACACTCACGAAAGGCTAGACCAGTAGGCAGCGCGGCACTGGCAATACGCGACTAGGGCCCGAGTATAGCTGTCGGGCAGACTCGCATGAGCCTCCGGCTGCCGCCCATCGCCGGCGGCTATGCGCAAGCTACTCTAAGCAGCACTTAGTTGCGGCGGCCGGCGTGGTCGCCCGGAGAGGAAGCGTGAATGGCTTGGCCTGATACCACTCGTCGCACCGCTGAGGGCTCCCTCGAGTTCGGAGGGGTCTCGGCAGTGGACCTTGCTCGCGAGTTCGGTACCCCGCTGTTTGTATTCGACGAAGCGACCTTGAGAGCACGGGCCCGGCGAATCCGGGAGGATTTTCGTATTGCCTACGAGCGCTCCCGGCTGGTCTACGCCGGGAAGGCCTACCTGTCCCCGGCACTGATGCAAATTCTGGTCGAGGAAGGCATCGGCCTCGACGTGGTTTCGGGCGGGGAGATTTACGCCGGGTTGCGCGCCGGGGTCGATCCCGCCCAGGTCATTTTTCATGGCAACAACAAGAGCCGCGCCGAGCTCGAGGAGGCCGTGGCCACTGGCGTGGGTCTCATTGCCGTCGACAACGATCTGGAGATTACACTGCTGGAGAGCGTAGCTCGGGACTCAGGACAGCGTGTCGAGGTCGTGCTCCGTCTCAATCCCGGCGTCGACGTGCACACGCATCAAAAGATGCGGACCGGCGCCACCGACTCGAAATTCGGTTTCCCCGTTTGGGACGGTCAAGCCGAGGAAGCGGCAACTCGAATCTGCCGGTCGACTCAGCTCGAACTCGTCGGCTATCACGCGCACGTCGGTTCTCAGATTTTTGATCCCATGCTGGTGGCGGAAACCATCGACGTCATCATGGAGGTTGCTGGCCGGGTGCAGAGCCGATTCAGCGTGATCCCGACCGTCATCATACCGGGTGGCGGATTCGGGATCGCTGACGATGCATCCGGTACTGACGTCGATATCGGCGCTTGGGCGAAAGCAGCGGCCAACGCGATCGAGCGCGGCTGCCGGTCGCATGGCTTTCCATTGCCGGTTCTCGTTGCCGAACCGGGGCGCGCCATCGTTGGCCCTGCCGGATTGACCCTCTACTCGGTCGGCTCACAAAAAACGGTTCCGGGGATCCGGACATACGTGTCAGTCGACGGAGGGATGGCGGACAACATCCGTCCCGCACTTTACGGGGCTCGCTACACGGCAACCCTTGCAAATCGTGATCCGGCCGGTGAGCCATTGAGGACCGTAACGATTGCGGGAAAGTACTGCGAATCGGGAGATGTGCTCATCGACGAAGTTTTGCTACCTGAATTGGAGGTCGGTGACCTGCTGGCCGTGCCGATGACCGGAGCCTACTGTCTCGCCATGGCTAGCAATTACAATCTGGCCCTCCGGCCCGCAGTGGTGATCGTCGGTGACGGGAGCGCGCGGCTGGTTCGACGCCGGGAGACCTACACCGATCTCCTCAGGAGCGATATTTTTGACTTCCCCGGGAGCTCTGAAGTCGATGAGCCTCGCTTGTCAGCAATGAAAGGTTCGTTGTAGCGTTCCTTCGCCCCGGAAGTGACTCCGAAGCGTTCGAGGGAGCGCGCGGACTTGAATCGCCGGCCCCACGGTTCTGGCGCCGCACCGTCTGGGCGAAATCCCACCGACTGTAGCCGGGAAGAGCGTGTGGACCTACCCATGTTTTTGCGACCGGATAGACAACCGACGGGTCTCTCGCGTGAGGCAGGTCTGATCGATGCCGATCTCCGCCGTTCAGAGTGATGCGACAGGGCCTGATCCGCGGCGAAAGGGTCGGGTGGAGTGGTTGACCATAGACCCGACTGACGAAGCGCAAGAACCGATTCGCGGGCTCACCGGTGATCAACCGACCGCCGGGACAGATGACGGTGATGATGGTGCCCCGGAGGCTGCGGCGATTGGCGCCAATGGCGTCCCTGGAGACTCGGAAAGCGAGCTCTCGTCGTCGGAAGTCGGCCTTTCGGTTCCAGTGCCGACCACAGGAGACGTCTTCGCCCTCGACGAGCTCCTGGAAGAGTTTCCCGAGCCGCCCGCGGATCTCCTGCGTCAAGTCGCAGACCCGGCACTTAGTTACGACGGTCTTGGCCTTGATGGATCGACGGCGGCGGACCAGCTCGCTCAGGAGGACGACCAGCGCCGCACTGTGGTAGAGGCACGCGGCGCCGCCCAAGCACCAGATACCAGTAGTGCCAGTCTTGACGACCCGGTCAGGATGTACCTGCGCGAGATCGGTCGAGTCTCGCTCCTGACTGGCGAACGCGAGGTCGAGCTGGCCATGGCGATGGAGCGGGGTGAGTATCTCCGTGGCCTCAACTCACGGCTGCGCGTTGTCTCGGGGAACCCACCCCGGGCCGAGGTCATTGGACTCGAAATATTTCGATCCTTCCGGGAGGGATGGCCCTATGCGGAAGAGTTGATGCGCGCCGTCGGCGTGACGGACATCTCTGATCGCCAGCGCTGCCTGCATTCCGTACTCCCCATTACGCAATTTCCCGAGAGTGCGATCGCGGCCGTTTCTGAGCGGCTAAATGTCTCACCGGAGGCACTCGAAGAGTCGCTGCGCTGTAGGAACGTCGAATGGGAGCTACTGCCGCTTCAAGTCCGTGACCTCCTGCGACATTCAGTCGTTCATCCGTGGCCGGATGAGGATCAGATCCTCGAGTTGCTCCGGGCCGACATCCCTAACCTCGAACGCCGCTGGGAGCGAGCGATCGCAGAGGGCGAGGTAGCGAAGGTTGCACTAACGGAAGCAAATCTCCGTCTCGTCGTATCGGTCGCCAAGAAATATGTCGGCCGGGGCATGTCGATGCTCGATCTCATCCAGGAGGGTAATCTCGGACTCATTCGCGCTGTTGAAAAGTTCCAACACCACAAGGGGTTCAAGTTCAGCACCTATGCGACATGGTGGATCCGGCAGGCGATCACCCGAGCAATTGCGGACCAGGCCCGCACGATCCGCATTCCGGTTCACATGGTCGAGACCATTAACCGGTTGATCCGGACCTCGCGACGACTGCAACAGGAACTCGGCCGGGAACCGACGTCGGAAGAGATCGGCGCCGAAATGGAGCTGGATTCGGACCGGGTTCGCGAGATCATCAAGATCTCCCAGGAACCGGTCTCACTCGAAATGCCGATCGGCGAAGAGGAAGATAGCAATCTCGGCGACTTCATCGAGGACAACAAGATCCTGGCGCCTGCGGACGCAGCGTCGAGGAAAATGCTCAAAGAGCAGATGGATGACGTCCTGGGCACGCTCTCTGATCGTGAGAGGCAGGTGCTCGCTATGCGCTTCGGGCTTGACGACGGCCGGACTAGGACACTAGAGGAAGTCGGTAAGGCCTTCGGCGTTACGCGCGAACGGATTCGGCAAATCGAAGCCAAGGCCTTGAGAAAGCTGCGTCACCCCAGTCGGTCGAAAAAGCTCAAGGACTATCTCGACTAGACCTCGATCCGCGGCCATCATTCCCCGGCTGCGGCGAGAGTCGGTCCGCGCTGGCAGACGTCAGGCTACTGAGCCAGCAAGTGTTAATTCGCGGCAAAGTCGATTGGTAGGATTAGGTGCTCATTGATCGCGCGAGGATTTGGGTGAAAGCCGGCAACGGCGGAAACGGCTCCGCCTCGTTCCGGCGTGAAAAGTATGTGCCGCGAGGAGGCCCAGACGGCGGCGACGGGGGACGAGGTGGCACGGTCTATCTCCGTTCGAGACGCAACCTGACCAGCCTCTTGCCATTCCAGTTCACGACGAGATTCAAGGCCGAAAACGGTGGTCCCGGCCGCAGCCAGCAACGACACGGGAAGAACGGGAAGGATCTGGTCGTAGACGTGCCGGTCGGGACAGTCGTCTCGGACGACGAGTCGGGAGAGATTCTCGCGGATCTAACCGAGGAGGACGAGCGAACGGCCGTCGCCCGAGGCGGACGCAGTGGACTGGGAAACGTC
>JAICRA010000163.1 GCA_025937615.1 Thermomicrobiales bacterium
GGGCTCGAAGCGTGGTCAGAGCGGCATCTTGCGCGACGTCGTCGCCTTCGCCAATTCAGGCGGCGGCCGGATCTACCTGGGGGTTTCGGCATCGGAAAAGCGATCGATCGCAGGGCTCGAGAACGCCAAGACGATCGTGGCCGAGCTGAGCCGCGATATCGCCGCCCAGATCACGCCGCCGGTCGAGGTCACCGTCGAGGAACTGGTCTCGGATGGCAAACCGGTCGTCGTCCTCCACGTCAACGAGGGATCGCACAAGCCCCACGCGGTCGCCCCGGGCGGCATCTTCGTCCGCCGCGACGCGGAGTCTGCCCAGGCGACGCGAGACGAGATCGTGCAGATGGTCACCACCGCCGCGGCTCCGGTCGTCACCGCGACTCCCGACATCCCGGCGCCGGCTCCGTCAAACGGCCGCGCGCATCGCGAACCGGCGAAAGCAGGCGGTGCGGTGGAGCGAAGCTCCCGATCGGGTGGCCGGGCGCGGGCGAAACTCTCGGCCGCCGGTGAGCCCGTCCAATCAGCCGGGGCCCGAGCGGATCTCAATGGCTCCGCCGGGTCGGAACCGGAGACACCGGAGGCTCCCCTTGCGCTCGACATGCCGGAGATCTACGAGGAGCCGGTCGGCGCCGACCCGGTGGCGCCGACGACGGGCATCGAGGTGCTCGAGTCGTATGAGCAGGACGGGATCCGCTACTACACCCTGCGCGACCTGCGCTACCACAAGCTGATCCACAACGTCACCAAGACCACCGACCGCCGGCTCTGGCGGGCAGCGATCGCCCAGCGCGAGAAAGGCGATCTCGACGAATCGGCGGTGCGTTGGAAGGGCGACTACGGTCTCTGGCGTTCCTACCGGCAGCGCACGGGCGACCGCCGCTATGACCTCGTCTACCGGGGCGACGGCGACCCCCGCATCTTCTTCGGCGTCAGCGAATCGGGAATGGACGACCGCTGGAAGGCGTTGCTGCCCCCGGCGAAGGTACCAGTCTGATGGACGCGCGCCGGGCACGGCCGAGGTGACCGGGCGCGCGATTCCAGCCGGCGAGATCCGGATCGGGATCAGCTCGTGGGGCGGGCTCCCGGGGTTCTATCCATCGAGCGTCAAGTCGGCGGAGAAGCTCGCCTGGTTCGCGCGCTTCTTTTCCGTGGTGGAGGTCAACGTCTCCTTCTACCGGCTCGTCCCTCCTCACACCTACGTGAACTGGGCCGAGCTGACGCCCGCGGACTTCATGTTCGACGTCAAGGCGTTTGGCGAGCTGACGCACTTCCGGGAACCGCCGTCTGACGAGACGTTCGCCTCGTTTCGCGCGTCATATGCACCGCTGCGCGACATGAACCGGCTCGGGGGAGTCCTCTTCCAGTTTCCGCCGCGGTTCACCAACACACCGGTTTCGCGGGCCTACCTGCGGCGCGTCGCCCAGGCGATGGCCGGGGATATCACCGTCGTCGAGTTTCGCAACTACAGCTGGCTGGCGCCGCAGACGGCCACGTCGACCTTTGCGCTGCTGAAGGAGTTGGGGCTCTCCTATGCCGTCGCCGACGAGCCGCAAATCCCGGATGACACCGTGCCGCCGCTCCCAGCGGTGACCAATCCCGCCCTCGCCTACATCCGGCTGCATGGTCGCAACGCCGAAACCTGGTATCGCGGCGGTGGCGGCGGCACCCGCTACGACTATGACTACGCGGCGGCCGAACTTGAGGAATGGGCGGGTATCGCCAGGGACCTGGCGCGGCAGGCGCGGCAGGTCCACGTGCTGTTCAACAACAACGCCCGGGGCGCCGGCACCCGTAACGCCCAGGAACTGGGTCGGCTGCTGGGAATTGCACCCCAGGACGCTCCTGAGCTGCCGCCGCAACAGCCGCGTCTCTTTAGCGAAGACGGCTAGCGCGGCACGACGTCGTGTCATCCTGAGGAACGAAGGATCTCGTATGGGTCCCGCGTGTGGGGATTACGAGATTCTTCGCTGCGCTCAGAATGACACGTGCGTTGCGGGACGCGGCGAGCGGTATTGAGCCGCGCGGAGGCTATCCCTCCTCGACAACCACGACGTTCTGATCGAACAGAACCGGCAGTCGTCCCGTCCAGGGGCCCTGCCGGGTGCCTTCCAGCCACGGCTTCTGGACGAACATTGGCACCCAGTTCCCGATCGGAACGTAGACGGCATTCTCGAGCACCAGGGTTTCCGCCTGCCGGTAGAGATCGTTGCGGACGTTCGCGTCCAACTCCACGTCCGCCCGCGCCACGAGGTCGGCAAACGAAGCCGCAGCCGCGCCGGGATCACCGCCGGTTGGCTCCAGATCCGGGGACCAGTTGAAGACCCCGGCCATGAACGGCGAATCGGGTCGGAAGACGTCGCTGAGCAGGAAGGGCGTGTCGGTGACCGTCTGCCACCACATGATTGCGAACTGCAGACCGCCGGTTTCGGCGATCAGCTCGTTGATCTCGTCCTGCGTGCGAGCATTGTCGAGCGTGATCGTTACTCCGAGATTCTCCTGGAGCATCTGCAGCACCGCTTGCACGCGCTCCTGCTCGGCATCGCTTTCGCCCGATGGCTGATAGAAGATGATCTCCGGCAGCCCTTCCCCGTCGGGGTAGCCGGCCTCGGCCAATAGGGCGCGGGCCTGCTCAGGGTCGAAGGGGAAGCCTTCCGGCGGCTGGTAGCCGCTCAGCTCCGAGACGACGGGTGGCGTGAAGACGGTCGCCGGGGTCCAGGTACCTCCGTAGATCTCCGAGTACCGGTCCCGGTCAAAGGCCAACCCGAAAGCGCGGCGCACCCGCACGTCGTCAAAGGGTGGTTGCCGGAAGTCCATCGCCAGCGAGCGGATAGTCGACTGCGATTGATCGAGACGAATCAGTTCCGCGCTCAGCGCGGGATCTTCCTCGACCTCGGGCAGGAGAGACAACGGAACGTCTGCCGACGCCGCGTTCTCGTCGCGGTAGAGATCGAGCGCGGTGCGGGCCGCGTCCGGCCCATTGAAGACCGGCCAGACGATGCGCGTCAGCGATGGCGAGAGTGGGTCGTAGTAGTTCGGGTTGGGCTCCATCACGAACCGCGTATCCCGCTCGTACTCCGTGAACTGCCACGGGCCGGTGCCGGCGCCATTGAGGACGAAGTCTTCCTCCCCGGAGAGTTCGAGGATCGCGGGGTCGAGCACCGCCCAGACGAACGAGGCCAGGAACGACGGGAAGTAGGTGGCCGGCTCGTCCAGCTCGATAACGACCGTTCGGTCGTCCTGGGCCGAGAAACCGAGCTCGGCGCCCTCTTCGCCCGCGATCCAGGCATCAAAACCGCGGACCGGCTCCATGAAGGCCACCATCGGCGAGCTATTGGCGGGATCGAGCGCCCGCCTCCAGGACGCGATGAAATGTTCGGCGATGACCGGGTTGCCGCTGGCGTAGGTGGCTCCCTCGCGGAGGGTCAGGGTGTAGCGGAGTCCGTTCTGAGAGCGCACCACCTTCTCGGCCAGATCGAGTGCGATTCGTCCCAGCTCGTCGTAGCGCAAAAACCCACCCCAGACGTTGGGGTACATCACCCAGAATCCGCCGTAGTCGGCAGAGCGATGCGGGTCGAGTGATATCGACTGCCCGTAGGCATCGAAGGGCACCGTGATCTCGGCCCCTTGTACGACCGGCGGGTCCTGCCGCAGTGCGCGCGGCGCTCGCCGCGGTGCGGCCGAGATGATCCCCTGGTTGGCGGTAGCCACGGCGCCCGCGGCGATGGTCGACCAGCGCAGGAGGTCCCGCCTGGTCGGGCGCGGATTGCCGGCGCTCAACGCGCGCCAGAGTCGATGCAGGTTGTGCCGCTCTGACGCGCTCAGCCCCTGCTCCAATTGCGGATCGATCATCGAGACATTACTCCTCTTCGCGGGCCGCACAGAAGCATAGCCGCGCCGGGTACGGCGCGGCGCACGAGACCCGTTCGTGCTCAATAACGACCGGACCGCGGTGGCGGTTACCTACGGCCAAGCCAATCCGCGGGCGCGGCCTCGCGACACCCGCGCCCGGTTCTCCTCTGGTCTACGTCAGGACTGAGGCTCCGCGATGTAGAGGATCACGCTCGATCCTGCCGACTCTCCCCGTTGGTAGGACACTGCCCCGAGCGCCCGGATATTTGCCGGGCTACCACCGCCTGGGCCGGGGGTCGCGGCAGCGGCGGGCCCGGACTCGTCCATCGCACCCAGCATGGCGGTCACCATGTCGACCACCTGCCCGATGTCGACGTAGGACACCTGGTAGTACTCGCTCGGCAAGACAGCCATGACCGCCTGGTACTGCGGATCGTCGGCGA
>JAICRA010000209.1 GCA_025937615.1 Thermomicrobiales bacterium
AGCAATGGGTTCATTGCTCGATTCAGGGGCAATTACTTCTTGAACTGGCGCGCGCTCCGGCGACGATTCCAGAGTCGCGACCGCCTCTTGCTCGGCGACTCCATCTCCCGTGCTCTCCGCGGCCGGCTCCTCCGCTACCCGACGGCGCGGGGCTCTGCGGCGAGGCGCAGGGGTCGACACAGGCGCCAATTCGACTGTCTCTTCGACGGTCAACAGAGTTCCCTCCATGTCCACGCACATGCACTTGCAGAGGAGGACTGAATCACGCTTCCACTTGGCTGAGCATTCTCACTGCCGCGCAAACCATTCGCTGTTCGTCTCACGACGGTCGACGAGTTGGATTGCCATCGCAACGCCGATACGGCACACGATTCTTCAGACACATGAAGAGAGGGGCACTGCAATGTCCGGCGCTCCAACAAGAGGAGAGAAAACGGCGGAGGGCGAGGTTTGAAATTGCCCCCGGCGCGGTGAGCTTACTTTAGCACCGCGCGCGACGCGCGTCAACAAACGGCATTTTTGACGGCGCATGAATCCATGAGCCATCCCCTGCTCGCCCGGGATATCGGTTCTCGGCAAAGCTTTGGTCGCCTTCTATCCGATGGGAACGCCGTACACATCGAGTTTGCTGGGCCGGTGCACGGTGTCGATGCGGCGGGTTGTGCCGAAGCGAGAGCGCATCACGATCGATTGTGTCGTCGCGCCGCCGCCGAAATAATGAACCCCGCGAAGCAATTCCCCGTCAGTAATTCCGGTCGCGGCGAAGAAGACGTCGTCGCTGCGGACGAGGTCCGTCGTCGTCAAGACGCGCGAAACGTCGATCCCATGAGCGTTGACGGCGGCCCATTCTTCCTCGTTCCGCGGCCAGAGCTTGCACTGCATCTCTCCGCCAACACAACGGATGGCGCAGGCCGCGACGACCGCCTCGGGCGCTCCACCAATTCCCATCAGGATATCGATTCCGGTGCCGGGGGTCGCGGCCATAACTGCCCCTGCAACGTCACCATCCGTGATGAACCGAATGCGCGCTCCTGCCTCGCGAATTTGCTGCGCGAGCGTCTCGTGTCGCGGCCGGTCGAGCATGACGACGGCCAGGTCGCGGATATCCCGTCTCAGCGCACGGGCAACATTCTCCAGGTTCGTCGCGACAGAGGCATTGATGTCGATCGCGTCCGCCGCTTCCGGGCCGACGGCGATCTTGTCCATGTAGGCAACGTATGGCGACTCGAACATCGTGCCGCGCTCGGAGACCGCTACGGTCGAGATCGAGTTTGCCATCCCCTGCGAGAGCAACCGCGTTCCGTCAATCGGGTCGACCGCGATGTCGGTTTTCGGTTCGTCGGCACAGCCGAGGTGCTCGCCTTCGAACAACATCGGGGCTTTGTCTTTCGCCCCTTCGCCGATAACGACAACACCGTCCATTGGGATCGTGTTCAGCACCATCCGCATGGCATCGACAGCCGCCTGATCGGCCGCTTCTTTCTGTCCTCGACCCATCCATCGACCTGCGGTCAGCGCGGCCGCCTCGGTGACACGGACGAGCTCGAGCGCGAGATTTCTCCCAATTTCTTGTTCCATATCACTCCTCACGCGCTTTTCAACGACCGGCGACCGGTCGGCTGCGGCTCGCGCGCTGTCTCGAGCCAGTTGTGGGCCGAGCCAGGAAGATCGAGAACGCTTCCGACTTCAACCGAGCATTCTGGAAGAGACTGCAGGAACGTGGCCCCATAACGCTTCGTCAAGATTCGCCGATCGAGCACCGCGCACACCCCCCGATCCCGACTGGACCGGATCAGTCGACCAAATCCCTGTTTGAACCGTAGGACCGCTTGGGGCACGGCGTAGCCAGCAAACGCATTCTCGAAAGCTTCACTACGGGCGGCGAATACTGGATCGGTTGGCACCGTGAACGGGAGACGGGTGATGACTAACAAGCTCAGCGCCTCACCCGCAACATCGACACCTTCCCAGAACGAGGCGGTGCCAAGAACCGCGACATTCGTCTCTCGCCTGAGACGTTCCGTCAACTGCTGAGGCGAGCCATCCCGTCGCTGCGCAAGCACGGTGATGCCCCGATCCTGCAATGGCCTCGTGATCGATATCGCCATGTCACTGAGCAGCGCATGAGACGTGAACAATACGAGAGCGCGACCCCGCGTGGCCTCGATGACGTCGATCAACGCCCGCTCCAGCACGTCGCGATAGTCGGGCTGGGTCGGCTCCGGCGTGTCATCGGTCAAATAGAGAAGTGCCGACGATCTGTAGTCGAAGGGAGACGGCACGATCAACGAGGAGGCATCCGGGATGCCGAGCCGTGATGCGAGGTAGTCGCAGTGTCCGTCGACTGCGAGCGTCGCAGACGTCAGAATGGCCGCTCTCGGTTTCTTGAAGAGGCGGTCCTGCAGGAGACCGCTCACGTCGAGCGGAGCGGAACGAAAGACGATCCGATCGAGGGCTCCTTGCCGTTCGAGCCAGAACACTCGACCAGCTTCGGGGGCATCGAGTGCGGCGGTGAACTTGGCTACCAACTCGGTGCCGATACGAATCGTGTTCGCCAGATCGCTCAGCAGCAACTCCTGGCGCTCGCCGGCCTCGGCGAGATCGGCAATGGCCACATCGTCCACCTCGTCGACTGCTGAAGCGAACCACCGAAGCGCCGACTCAGCCGAACGAAGCCCTTCGAGTAACCGATCCCACGCGTCATCGACGGTTTGCCATCCGGGTGAGGAGCGAGTGGCCGAGGTCACCCGGCAGGCACGCTCGCCACCGCCGTTGCCGGCTCCTGATTCGACTTGGATGTATTCCAGTGCCGAGAAGAGGTCTCGAGCGGCGGAACGAATCGAAGCTGACGCAGCGAGTGCATCGTCCAGACGCTCACGGGCCAGTCGCGCTCGTTTTTGCCCTGCGCTGTCCGCGGCAGCGCCCATAATGAACGCCACGGCGCCGGCAGCCACGCCCGCCACCACCGCGCCCTCATTGTTGGCGACCGCCTCGGCATACTCGGTGAGATTCCGCTCGCTCAACGTGACCGTGAACTGCGCGGTCGCCTGATCTTCTAGATGGTGTGCTTCGTCGACGACGAGCGCGTCATAATCGGGAAGAATGCGATTGCTCGACGCCGCGTCGGTCAAGAGCAGCGCGTGGTTCACCACTACCAGGTGCGCGCTCTCGGCGGCCCGCCGTGCCCGAAAGAGAAAACACTGCCCCCGCTGGTGGAAGACACATGCTCCCGGGTCACAGGCACCTTCTTCTTCCGCAATCTGGCGCCAGAAATGTTCCTCGCCGCCGGTCAGGCTGAGCTCAGCGCGGTCCCCGGTCGTCGTCTGGGGCAGCCACGCCAGGATCTTGGCCTTGAGTCGGGCTTCGTTCGGTTCGAGTGAGGGCTGCCGCTCCCAGGGGAACCATTTTCGCAAACAGAGGTAGTTTGCTCGCCCTTTCAACGCCACGACACCGACCTGTTGCTCTCGATCAGCCTTAGCGAGAGCAGCTATCAGATCCGGCACATCCTTGCGCAAGAGCTGGTCCTGGAGCGCCAGGGTGTTGGTCGACAGCACGACGGTCTCGCCACGCTCGGTTGCCGATAAGGCAGCGGGCACAAGGTACGCCAGACTCTTCCCGGTGCCCGTGCCGGCTTCTACCAGGATTTGGCCGTTGACGTTGATCGCTTCCGCGACAGCGTCCGCCATCTGCTCTTGTTGCCGCCGGCGCTCGAACCCGGCGATCACCTCGGAGAGCGTGCCCTGCGGCCCGA
>JAICRA010000338.1 GCA_025937615.1 Thermomicrobiales bacterium
GAGTCGGGAGTCGTAAGTAGACGGCGAGGAAGATCGTAGTCGAGCAGTCGAGAAGAAGCCTCGCCATGCTGCTTCACCCCCTGAGCCGAAGGCGACACTCCCTGACTTATGGTATGATCCTCTTGCACGCGTTCAGGATATTTTCCTCGGGCGTAATCGAACGATAGGTGCGTGCATCGAAGTCGCTGTGCGGCATCGCCACCATCGTGCGAGTTCATGGCCGCCCGGGCCCATGAGCAGTCGGAGGTGATGATGCCCCTTCCAGAGCGCGCAACCGCCCGTCCTCAGCGCCTCCTCTCATCCGTCGCTTCTCATTTGTATTTGTATTCGTGGGCTGACGTGCGCCCGAGCGGGTCGCACTCATGAATGAGAAGCACGTTCAGGTCATCGAGCTGCGGGGCAACGGCGGACTCGGCGTATTTCTTCGGGTCGGCGACGAGCAGCGGTTGTATCGTGTCGCGCCGGTGCGGGATCCAAGCCAGCCCCGATTCTGGTGTCTTGCTGCCTTCGAGTGTAGCTCCTGTGGAATCCCGGTCTCCGGTTCGGCGATCTGGGCCGGATGGTGGGGATCGTCGCAGATGGAGCTGCCAGCAATCCTCAATACCATCAAGGAAGATGCGGACGCCTGGCTGGCAGACGAGCAATGCGTGAAACTTCGCCAGATTCTGCAGCAGCCTCGGCCACCGCTCCAGATGCCGCTGGCGCGCGTGACGCGCCGTGAGGCCAATAATCGCCCCGAGGCGGCACTCGCCGACACCGCAGAACGGGCTAGCTGACCGCCCGGATGATGACCGTAGGCGCCGATTGCGCGGGAGGGAGCATTGGCAAAGAAGCCCCAGTACCGGAAGCCGCCACGCCCGGTGAAGCCGGTGTCACCCGACACGACCGAAGAGCGGGTGCGGCGGGAGAATCCGAATGCCGTTACCATGGACGGGAAGGTGACGGAGGCGCTCCCGAACGCCATGTTCACGGTCGAGTTGGAAAACGGGCATTCGGTGCTCGGTCACCTCGGCGGCAAGATGCGAAAGCACTACATCCGCGTGCTGCCGGGTGATCGGGTGGTGGTCGAGCTGTCGCCGTACGATCTCACGCGCGGCCGCATTACCTTCCGGCACCGGTAGCGGCTGGGGCCGAAAAACACTCTTGAGCCTGAACCGGCACGGGTGGAAACCCGCCGGGGCGAGCTAAAAACCGGGCTGGGGCAGGGCTCCAGCCCATGCGCGTGCGCCGCCGTGGCGCCGCGCGAGCAGCGCAGCAGAGAGGGTAGGTTCAAGACGATGGCAACCGGTACGATCAGAACGCTTCGCGATCGCGGTTTCGGATTCATCGAGCCTGACGGCGATTCAGGGAGCGGGGAGCTCTTTTTCCATCACTCCGCGGTCGCCGATCGCGGCTTCGAGATGCTGCAGGTCGGGCAGCGCGTCAGCTTCGACGTCACCCCCGACCCGCGCGATCCGGGCCGCCAGCGGGCCATCAACGTGGTCCCCGAAGACTCGGAGTAGCAGTCGCCTCAACCTAATCGGTTGGACAACGCAGGAGGGCCCGGAGTAATCCGGGCCCTCCTGTTTTGCACCTACCTCTGCTACCCGCAGACTCCGGAGACCGCGCAATACCCGGAGATGCAGCTTGGGCACTGCGTTGGTCCGGGCAGGCAGTACTGGGGACAGTCGTCGCCCGGGAGGCCGTAGCCAGTGCAGGTGTATTGCGGAAGACATGTGCCACTGGTGTCGGTGTTCAGGCAACAGACGAGCCCCGGATCGCACGGGTCGGGGTCGTACGTACCCTGGTAGCAGGCACAGCCTTCCCCCGTACAGCCGGAAGACTGGCTCGTGCACGTGCCGCCAATGCAGAGGTTTGATCCGCAGCACCAGGTGTCATCCGCGCAGTTACTGCCCTCATAGGTGCAGCAACTCGGGCCGTTGCCGTACCCGTTCCAGTCGCACACCATGGGTGCGTCGGCAGCGACGCATTGGTCATCGCTCCGGCACGGATCGCCGGGTCCGGCCATGCCATGGTGCGCAACTGTGTCAGACAGACCGCGTCGGCC
>JAICRA010000243.1 GCA_025937615.1 Thermomicrobiales bacterium
CCCACCATCTGGCAAGTCAGCGACGATGGCGGCCTCTGTGCTCGGCGCGGCTCGCGCCACGAGACCCGCGCCCGCGATCCGGACCGAGGCTCCGGGGCGGATGCTCTCTCCGGCTTGCCAGACTCCGGGAATCTCCCCGCGCGTGATCAGCAGCGCTACCACCAGAATGACATTCAGCACCGCGGCGAGAATGACCGCTTGCCACAATCGTCGTCCCAGGACATCGAGATCGAGACTTCGGGATCGCGCCGCTGGCGGTGACCCCCGCGCCCTGGTGGGGAGCGGTGCAAAGGCGGCGTCGACGACATCCTCGCTCCCACCTGCGCCAACCGGCGATGACGCACCGCGCCGAGTCGCGAGGACCGGCGAGCCCTTGACAGCGATCCCCGGTTCATTGTTCGGGAACTGCCGACTCGGCGGTGATTCCACGCGACGTCGCGGCCGTCCGGTTTCGACATCGGTCTCACCCTCGACCCCGGCGCTAAAAACGGCCGCGAATGACCCTGTGCTGCCGTATCGCTGCCGGGGATCGCGTTCGAGCGCGCCCAGCACTACGTCGTCCACCCATGCCGGCAGGGTGTCGCCGCCACGGGCAATCGAAGGCGGCAGAGGAACCTGCTCGAGGCGAGCGCGAATCGCGGCGTTTCTGGCCGCTGGCTCCTGGCTGGAGACAAATGGCGGCCGCCCGGTGAGGAGCTCGTAGACCACGCATCCCAGGGCAAAGACGTCGGTTGCGGCGCTGACCGGCTCGCCACAGACCTGTTCCGGCGCCAGGTAAGCGACGGAGTCGAGCCCGCCGCCGTCCGCGGGCTCCTGCGTCGCGCCCGCGGCCTGCGCGACACCAAAGTCGATGAGCTTCAGCTCACCATCTGGTGTGACGATGACGTTCTCCGGCCGCACGTCGAGATGGGCCAGGCCACGCGCGTGCAGGTGGTCGAGCGCGGCGGCAAAACCCTGAAGCAGCGGCATGACCTCTTCCGGAGTGAAAGGTGCGCTCATTGCAATCTCTTCGCGCAGAGAGCGACCCCGGATGCGCTCCAATACGAGCCATGGCGCGTTGCGCTCCTCACTGAAGGCGAGAGCGCGGATCACGTTGGGGTGCGATAGAAATTGCAACAGGCGGGCCTCGCGACGAAACCGAGCCCGCATCTCGGGGTCGCCGCGGTACTCGAGGCGAAGCGTTTTCACGACTACAGGGTCGCGCGTCCGCAGGTCGCGGCCCTTGTAGGTCACCGCGACGCCCGCGTTCGCCGATGGAGATTGCAGATCGACCGCATAGCGGCCGGCAATGGTGATGCGCGGGTCCGCCGCCGGGTGATCGAGATCTTCCCGCGGAATCTCTTGCGATTCGTGCCCGGAAGCCGGGTCGCCGCTTGGCGGCGTCCCGGCGCGTTCGTCATCCACGGCGTCAATCACCTGGAAGGAGTGCGCGAGGCAGTGAGCGGCCGCGCGGGGAGCGCGGCAACTCTAGCAGAAGCGATGCACTTCCTTTCGCGCAATCCGACTGGCGATCATGCCGCGGCGGGCTCCTCGGCGCTCGCCGGAGTCTCTCCGGCGTCCTCTCCGATGTAAAAGGTCCAGCGGGCGATGTACCCCCGGGCCTGGATCGAAACCGGCGGTTCTCCCGGGAACTTGCGGGACGGTTCGGCCAGATCGGCGGCGTCCTGGGGACTGGTGAGACAGAAGAGTGGCGTTCGTCCGAACTTCTCTTCATAACGGGCAATGGCTTCGGCAAGCTTGGCGCGAGCCGGCTTCTTGCGGTCGGGGTCGTACCAACCGAGGAACATGACATCCTCCTGCGGGGTCTCGCCGCTCCACCCGGAGCGGCGCGTCGTTGCTTTCATGATACCAGAACATTAGTTCTTTTTCTAGCAGCTCCGCGCGTACGTACGCATGGTGGAAGGGGTGTCGCTTTGCTCAGGGGTGCCGGCGTCTGCACCGCCTCAGGGGGGAGAAGGGAGGTCGCTTCGCTCGAAGGGGGAGAGGAGAGGACGAGGGTGCTTCTCGCCTCCTCGACGCCGCTCTTCCTTGCCGTCTTACCGTCTTGCCGGCGTCGTTGTGGATAACTGTGGGGAAAAGTGGGGATAAGTGGTGTTCGCGGTGGATAAGTGGCATAATGCGGCCATCCCCGATACCCGTTCTCCGCGAAGCCCCGGTCCAGGACCGGGAGACTGCGGACGCCGCTCGAGATGCGGCGTGTCGTCACGGTGGTGAGCGGTGTTTCTGGGTCGCTACGAGCACAACCTCGATGCGAAGGGGAGGCTGGCCATCCCGGCGCGCTACCGCGAAGCGCTGGCCGAGGGTGTCATTCTCACCCGCGGCATCGATCGTTGCCTGGCGCTCTATCCCCTCGAGGCGTGGCGGCCGCTGGCGGAGAAGGTCGCGGCGTTGCCCATCACTGATGCCGACGCTCGCAACTTCCGCCGCCTCGTCTTCGCCGAAGCCGCGGATCTGACCCTCGATGCCCAGGGGAGAATTCTCATTCCGCCCGACCTACGCCGCTATGCCGAGCTGGAGCGCGAAGCCCTCGTCGTCGGCGTCGATGCCTCGATCGAGATCTGGTCTCCGCAGCGGTGGGCGGCAGTGGAATCATCCCTGGACACGAATGGGGCCGAGATCGCACAACGGTTAGCAACGTTGCTCTGAGTCTCCGGGAGCCGCTGCTGCTGACGTCTCGAAGGTCATACGCTCGTTTGAGCAATAAACTCCTGGATATGCGGTAGGACGAGATCGCTTCTGAAGAATGTCTGCACGTAGGCGGTCGGGCTGCCCTGGATCGTTGGTCGTATTGATTGGTTCCCCGTCTCACCTTGTCTTGTCTTCCAGAGATGGGAGCGGGTTACCCGCCCGCCTCCGCGTCTTCCATGATTTCGTAGATCTCGGGTTCCTCGAACTGGACCCCGAGCGCACGCAGGCGGCCAATCGGCTCGCCTAACACCTCGCGAGCGAAGCGCGCGTGCTCCTCACTGTCCCAGACACTGGCGGCGGCAACGGACCCGGTGGTGCGCGCAACACCCTGATGGAGGTGCTGCACCCCGGGGAGCTGCTGCATCGCCGCCTGGACCTCCTGCGCGGCGGCGCTGATTTGCTCGGAGGACGCGGGATCGAAACGGGCGCGGGTGATGCGGAGATACATCGTCGTCCTCCGTACTCAGCACACCAGGGGGACCTCCCACCACGAGCCTGA
>JAICRA010000066.1 GCA_025937615.1 Thermomicrobiales bacterium
CTGGGGCGGCATCTCCGGTTGTCAGTCGTTACTGACGTCGCTCCTCAGCGAGGGCCAAATCGAGCATGAGATTCCGTTGCCATCGCTCGCGTCCATGGTGTCCAGGACCCCCGCGAGCCGCCTCCGGATCGCCGCGAAAGGCCGCGTCGCCGCGGGATACGATGCCGACCTCGTCCTGGTCGATCTGCGCGAACGATTCACGCTAAGCGATCACGATTTGCAGTACCGACACAAGCAGAGCCCGTTCGCCGGCATGACGTTCGCTACACGACCGATGCGGACGATCCTCCGCGGGCAAACCGTGGCCATCGATGGGAGGACTGTCGGCCCACCTCGCGGCCGCCTGGTGACACCTGGCATGCCTGTCCCTGTACCTTTACAGGCGAGTAAGTGAGCGACGCGCGTCGCTCGCGCTGTAACAGGGTCCGTTTCGATGTGGCAGCAGTACTTTCAACCACAAGGGCTGAACGAGGCGCTCGCCCTCCTGGCGCACTACGGTGAGGGCGCGCGGATCGTGGCCGGCGGCACCGACGTCATCGTCGAGCTCTCTCGCGGCTTCCGGCCGACGTTGACCCTGATCGACATCACCGCGCTCCCCGGTCTCCGCCGTATCAGCTTGAACGACGGGATCATCTCGCTCGGGGCGCTGACGACGCACAACGACGTCGTCGCCTCGCCGCTCTGCCGTCAACGCGCGTTGCCACTTGCCCAGGCCTGCTGGGAGGTAGGGGCGCCGCAGATCCGCACCCGAGGCACTATCGCGGGCAATCTCATTACCGCGTCGCCAGCCAACGACACGATCACGCCGCTCGTGGCGCTCGACGCCGAGGTCGTGTTGATCAGTGCCGGCGGCGAGCGGGTCTTGCGGCTGAGTGATTTCTATCTCGGGGTGCGGCGAACCGCGCTCGCCTCAGACGAGCTCCTTCGCGAGATTCGCTTCCCGGCTTTGCACGAGAATCAGCGCGGTCGCTTCGTCAAGCTCGGGCTACGGCGAGCGCAGGCGATCTCGGTTATCGACGCGGCGGTCGTGCTGACCTGCGACGGAGCCAAGGTGACCGAGGCGAGGATCGCGCTCGGTTCACTCGCGCCCACCATCGTCCGCGCCGCAACGGCCGAGGATTTCCTCGCCGGCAAGGCGTTGGCGCCAGAGGTCTGCTCCGAGGCGGCGACGCTAGCTTGCGCGGCCGTGGCGCCAATCGATGACATACGCGGTACTGCCGCCTACCGCCTGCAAACGCTCGACAACCTTCTCGCCCGCACCCTGGAGGAGCTGGGCCGAGACGACCGGTCGACCAGCGTCCCCGACGACCCCGTACTCCTTGACACGAACCCGGCCGAGCTGGACCGGCTCTCACCGCGGGGAGAGCCTTTCGCGGGAGCGATCAAGACGCGTATCAATGGCCAGCCGATGGAACTGCGGACATCGATGGGCTGCACGCTCCTCGACGCCTTGCGGGAAGAAGCCGGGCTCACCGGCACCAAGGAGGGGTGCGCCGAAGGGGAATGCGGCGCCTGCACCGTCTGGCTCGATGGCCAGGCCGTAATGGCCTGCCTCGTTCCCGCGCCACAGGCGCACAACGCGGAAGTGGTCACCATCGAGGGTCTGGCGGCACATCACGCTAATGGTCAGAACGGTCTCCATCCACTGCAGCAGACCTTCATCGATCGCGGCGCGGTGCAATGCGGCTACTGCATCCCGGGCATGCTGATGGCCGGCGCCAAGCTCCTGGACGAGCGACCGGCCCCCGACTTGCCGGCGATCGAGACGGCACTCAGCGGCAATATCTGCCGCTGCACCGGCTACCGCAAGATCTTTGACGCCGTTCAGGCCGCCGGGACCTTCTCGTGACGCGCACGAGTGTGATCGGGCAGCCCCTGCCACGACATGACGCGCTCTCCAAGGTCACCGGCGCCGCGCGCTACCCGGGTGATCTCCTGAGCGCCGACACATTGCACTTGAAGGTCGTTTTCGCGGGGCGGCCCCATGCCCGGATCGAGCGAATCGACACGTCCGCGGCGCTTGCCGCACCGGGCGTCGTCACCGTCTTGACGGCCGCCGATGTGCCCTACAACGCCTTTGGGTTGATCGACCATGACCAGCCGGTTCTCTGCGCGGATCGCGTCCGCTTCGCCGGGGACAAGGTTGCCGTCGTCGTGGCCGAGACGAACGACGCGGCCGAGACAGCGGCGCGGCTGGTAGCGGTGACGTACGAGGACCTCCCCGCGGTGACCGATCCGCGAGACGCACTGGCTCCCGACGCGCCGCACGTCCATGAGACGCGCGGCTCGAACCTGTTGACACGCATTCCGATTCGGAAAGGCGATGTCGAGGCGGGGTTCGAGGAGGCGGACGTCGTGCTCGACGGCGAGTTCACGACGTCCTGGTAGGAGCATGCGTTCCTGCAACCCGAGGCCGGCATTGCCTACGTTGACGAGGGGGGGCGGGTCATCATCGAGACCGCCGGGCAATGGCTGCATGAGGATCGCAAGCAGATCGCCCAGATGCTGGGCCTACCGGAAGAGCAGGTCGTCGTCCGTTACGCGGCCATCGGCGGCGCGTTCGGCGGACGCGAGGACCTTTCGGTGCAACACCTCCTCGCGCTGGCTGCTTGGAAGCTGCAACGGCGGGTCGGCATTGTCTGGAGTCGCGAGGAATCGATCATTGCCCACCACAAGCGACACCCCTTCCGCATCGGTTGCCGCTGGGGCGTGACATGCGATGGGCGCATCACCGCCGTGCAAGCCGAGATCCTCGCCGACGGTGGCGCCTACGCCTCGACCAGTGCCGAGGTGACGAAGGTTGCCACGCTCTTCGCCTCTGGCGTCTACGAGATTCCCAACATCGCGGTCGAGGGCAAGGTCGTTTACACGAACAACATCCCCTCCGGGGCGTTTCGTGGGTTCGGCGCGCCGCAGGCGCAGTTCGCCGCCGAGATCATGGTCACCCGCCTCGCCGACGCCATCGGGATGGATCCCATCGAGCTCCGGCGCCGGAACATTTATCGCGAAGGCAGCATCGAGCCCACCCAGCAGCCGCTACCGCCTGGGGTGAGCGCGTTGCCCGTGCTGGAGCGCTGTGCGGAGGAGGCCCAATCCCGCTTCGGCGCCTTGCGTCTCGCCGGCAGGGCCGACGCGACCCGACCCTGGATGCGGCGCGGCGTTGGCATTGCCACGGGAATGAAGAACCTCGGATACTCCTTCGGCTATCCCGAGCAATCGACCGCAACCGTCGAAGTCCGAGGCCGCGGTGAAGTCGAAAACGCGGTAGTCCGCGTCGGCGCCGCCGACGTCGGCCAGGGCGCGCACCTGGCACTGCGCCAGATCGCCTCGGAAGTCCTCGGTCTTCCGCTCGATCGCATCGAGATGATCACCGACGACTCTTCCGAGGCGCCGAACGCCGGCAGTGCCTCTGCATCGCGGCTGACGTTGATGGCCGGTCGAGCCGTGCACGACGCCGCCGCGAAGGCACTCGAACACTACCGCGCCAGCGATGACGAGCGCGTCGAGGCGACCGTCCAGTTCCGCCCCGCGGCCACGACGATGCTCTCGGAAGACGACGGGTCCGGTATCCCGAACTATTGCTACGGCTACGCGGCCCAGGCGGTCGAGGTCGAGGTCAACACGCTGACTGGCCAGGTGCGGGTCACCCGTATCATCAGCGTTCATGACGTGGGGCGGGCGGTGAACATGCAGCAGGTCGAGGGTCAGATCGAGGGCTGCCTGGCCCAGGCTGTCGGCTACGCACTGCTCGAGGAGCTGAAGACGCGGGACGGCATCATCCTCACCCCACACCTCAGCACCTACCTCCTTCCGACCGCGCTTGACATGCCGGACGAGATCGTGCCGGTCGTGCTGGAGCTGGCGGACACGCAAGGTCCCTTCGGCGCGCGCGGAGTCGCCGAGATGCCGCTCGTGCCGTTCTTGCCGGCGGTTGCCGCGGCCATCCACGACGCGGTTGGTGTCTGGCTCACCGAGCAGCCGTTCACCCCTGAGCGAGTGCTGGCGGCGCTCTCTGCGTCGGACCGGGTCGCCGGATCAGGCGCCGCGGTCAATGGTTGAAGTCCGTGAACGCGGTCATCTTCTCGTTTTTGGCAAGAATCGGTCATCACTGGGAAGGGAGCATTCGCTTGAGCCAGCTGTTGCGGATCACCGCGGGGCCGTATGAATTCGTGGGCCGCCTGGAAGAAGCGGCCGCGCCAAAAACCTGCGCCGCGTTCCTGCAGCGCTTGCCCTTCCGGAACCAACTGATCCACGTCCGCTGGAGCGGCGAATCGGCTTGGATTCCACTGGGTGACTTCGATTTCGGTATCGGTTTCGAGAACGCCACCAGCTATCCCGCCCCGGGACAGGTGCTCCTCTATCCCGGAGGCTACAGCGAGACCGAGGTCCTCTTTCCTTACGGGGCCTGCTGTTTCGCCTCGAAGATGGGCCAACTTGCCGGAAACCATTTCCTGACGATCGTCGAGGGGAATGAAACCCTGGCCGCTATCGGCACCATGTGCCTCTGGAAAGGCGCGCAGGACATCCTCTTCGAGCACGCCTAGCGCGAGTGAAGGTGCGAGGTGCAATAATGCGTGCGCTTCTTAATGCCGTGCCGTCGCGATCTGAAACTCAGCAGTCACGAAGGAGAATCCGTATGGTCCGGCGCTGTCTTGTCGTTGCGCTCTCCGTGCTGTTCTTGCTCGGGGGGCTCGTCACCTCAGGGGCCGGTGTCAACGCGCAGGACGCCACACCAGCCGGCGAGCCGATCAAGGTCGGCTTCGTCTACGTCGGCCCGGTCGGTGATCTTGGCTGGACCTACGCCCACGATCAGGGACGACTCGCGCTCGAAGAAGCGCTCCCGAACGTCGAGACCGGCTACCAGGAGAACGTCCCCGAGAACCCGGCCGACGCCGAGCGGGTGATTCGCCAGTTCGCTCAAGACGGCTACGACGTCATCTTTACGACTTCGTTCGGGTACATGGACCCGACGATCAACGTCGCCCAGGACTTCCCCGATACGACGTTCATCCATATCTCCGGGTTCAAGACGGCAGACAATGTCGGCACCGGGTTCGGGAAGATCGAGGAACCGCGCTTCGTCTCGGGACAGTTGGCCGGAGCAATGACCGAGGCGAACCAGATCGGCTACGTCGCGGCCTTCCCGATCCCGGAAGTCATCCGCGGCATCAACGCTTTCACTCTTGGCGTGCGCGAGGCCAACCCTGAAGCGACGGTAAGAGTAGTCTGGACCAACACCTGGTTCGATCCGGCCAAGGAGCGGGCAGCGGCCGAGGCCCTCCTCGACGGTGGCGCGGATGTAATCGCCCAGCACCAGGACACCGCCGGCCCGCAGCAGGCGGCTGAAGATCGTGGTGTTTATGGCGTTGGCTATAACGCTGACATGTCGCCGCTCGCACCAGACGCCGTCTTGACTTCGGCGATCTGGAATTGGGGTCCGTTCTACATCGACATCGTCGAGAGCGTCATGAACGGCACCTGGGAGTCGGAGCAGTACTGGGGCAGCTGGCAGGATGGGGTCGTCGACATGGCCCCGGTCGCGGACTTCGTCCCGGAAGAGATCCGCACCACGATCGAGGACGAGGTCGCCCGCTTCAAGAGCGGCGAAGAGAACATCTACACCATCTTTACCGGTCCGATCGCAGACCAAACAGGTGAGATCCGTGTCCCTGAAGGGCAGTCCATGACCGACGAAGAGCTCCTCAGCATGGACTGGTTCGTCGAGGGTGTCGAGGGCGAAATTCCGAGCTAACGCTTCGGGTGATGGGTAACAGGTATCGGGTGTTAGGGTAACGAAGATGACCCTATCAGCTTCGTCGCATCCCGTCACCCATGACCCATCACCCAACACCTTCGTCCCGCCCGCGGTCGCCATGCGCGACATCAGCAAGCGCTTCGGCCCGGTGGTGGCCAATGATCACGTCGATTTCGAAGCGTCCTGGGGTGAAGTCCACGCCCTGATTGGAGAGAACGGCGCCGGCAAGTCGACGCTGATGAGCATCCTGGCGGGGCTCTACCGGCCGGACAGTGGCCAGGTCGAGATCGACGGCATGCCGGTCCGGTTGCGGTCACCCCGCGACGCGATCGCGCGCGGCATCGGCATGGTCTACCAGCACTTCATGCTCATCGACCCCTTCACGGTCACGGAAAACGTGGTCCTCGGCGAACAGCGGTCAGGCGTCGATTTGCAGACGGTGCGGGTCGAGCGGGAGCTCGACACACTGAGCGAGCGATATGGTCTCTACGTCGATCCGCGAGCAAGGATCTGGCAGCTCTCGGTCGGTGAGCAGCAGCGGGTGGAGATCCTCCGCCTGCTTTATCTCGGAGCGCGCATCCTCGTTTTCGACGAACCGACCGCCGTCCTCACCCCGCAGGAGTCCCAGAGTCTATTGCAGACGCTCCGCGGCATGGCGGCGCAGGGCTTCAGCATCGTTTTCATCTCGCACAAACTCGATGAGGTGCTGGAGGTCGCCGACCGCGTCAGCGTCCTACGCCGGGGTCAGATCGTAGGGACGACTCGGGCAGATGAAACTGACCGCCGCACGCTGGCCCGGCTCATGGTGGGACGCGAGCTGGCCGATTTCGTCGAGCATCCTGCCGACGAGCCGCATGAGGCCGTAACTCCGGGGTCGACAGTCCTGGAGCTACGCGGCGTCAACGCCCTTGGGGACAAAGGAGTGCCCGCGCTGCGCGGCGTCGATCTGGAGGTGCGCGCGGGCGAAACCGTTGGTATCGCGGGCGTCGCCGGGAATGGGCAGCGCGAGCTCGCCGAGATCGTGACCGGACTGAGGCCTGTGACCGAGGGGGCCGTCCGGATCGACGGCAAAACGATGACCAACCGGCCGGCGGCGGAAATCGCCCGAGCCGGGGTGGCGCATATCCCCGAAGACCGACTGGCAACAGGGCTGATCGGGGGCATGGACCTTTCCGAAAATGCCATCCTGCGCGAGTATGCGCAGCCGCCGCTCTGCAGCGGTCCGTTCCTATCGAGCAAGGCGGTCGCCGCCTTCACTGACCGCCTCATTGCCGATCACGACGTGAAGACGCCGGGCCGGTGGGCAAAGCTGCGCACACTCTCAGGTGGGAACCAGCAAAAACTCCTTCTCGCACGCGAGCTGGCCGGTCAACCCCGTCTGATTGTCGCGGTTCATCCCACCCGCGGCGTCGACGTTGGCGCCACAGAAGCGATCCATGACGCGTTGCGGAAGCAGCGAGCGCGGGGCGCCGCCACCCTCCTGATCTCCGAGGACCTGGACGAACTGCTCGCCCTCTCGGACCGTATCGCCGTCCTCTTCGATGGACGCGTGATGGGTGTTCTGCCCGCCCGTGGAGTTAATCTGGAGGAGATCGGTCTCCTAATGGCCGGAGTCGGGAGTCGGGAGTTGGACGTCGGGACTGATGTCTAGCCTTCTCGCCGTCTCGCCGTCTCCGCATAGAGCGGGTACCGGCGCCTTCGCGCTGGGCGATCGCGCTCGTCA
>JAICRA010000074.1 GCA_025937615.1 Thermomicrobiales bacterium
AGGCCGCCGTAAGCCACTTCGTGAGTGAGCGCATGTTTGAAAGTGTATTCCAGATCAGGAAACAGACTCGTCTCGTAGAGAAACTCCGCCGCTTGAAGCTGGCTGAGGCTCAGGCGAAGTTCTTCTGCAGACTGATCCGCGATGGCTTGGAGCAGTGCAAAGGGAATATCCTTTCCAACAACGGCGGCGGACTGGAGAAGCCGCTTCTCCTCGGGCGGCAGCCTATCGATCCGAGCAGCCAAGACCGCTTGTACTGTCGCCGGCACCTGTATGCCTTCCAGTGTTTTTTCCAGCCGATAACTTCCTCGCTTTCCCACTAAGAATTTCGTTTCGACAAGTGCCCTGACACTTTCTTCTAAGAAAAAGGGATTCCCTTCGGTTCGGTCGAGCAGTATCCGCTTTAGCGACTGAAGCGCTGGATGGTTTCCCAACAGAGCTGCCAGGAATTTGTCGGCGTTTTCAGCGGGAAGCGGATCGACTCGAAGCTGCGTATAATATGTTTTGTTTCCCCAGGCATGTTGGTATTCGGGCCGGTAATTCACCAGCAGGAGAAGTCGCGCCGTCGGAATGGTTTCGATCAGGCTGTCGAGTAAGGCGTGGGTCTCAGAGTCGATCCAGTGGAGATCCTCGAAAACGAGAAGGAGAGGCTGGACCTGGCTCTCCCGTAGAAGCAAACGCTTGATGGCTTCCAGGGTACGCTGACGACGCTGGGGTGGATCCGATGCCTCCCACTCTGCATCCTCAACCGGCACATCTAAGAGTGAGAGAACGGCGGGCAGAGTAGACTCCAAAGTCTTATACAATGTAAGCAGCTTGCCGGTAACCTTCTCACGGATTTTCCGTGCATCGTCTCGATCCTGAATATCGAAGTAGCCCTTTAGCAGGTCGATCACGGGCAGATAGGCGGTGGCTTTTCCATAGGAGACCGAGCCGCTTTCGAGTATCAGCCACCCCTGGGTTCGCTGCGAGTGGATGAACTCGAAGAACAGCCGTGACTTACCAACACCAGGTTCTCCTACAACACCGGCCACCTGACCATGGCCTGCTCGCGCTTGTTCCAGTGCTTTCCGAAGCTGCTCCGTCTCAGCATCACGTCCAACAAATCGAGTGAGTCCACGAGCGGTTGCGGCCTGCAGCCGGGTTCGCGCCGCGCCAGCACCAGTAACTTCATAGACCTCTACCGATTCGCTCATGCCTTTTACGGCTACAGGACCGAGAGGCTTCACCTGTACATAGCTTTCGGCTAACCGTAAGGTGTCGGCAGTCATTAGGATCGATCCCGGCATCGCCATTTGCTCCATGCGAGCTGCCAAGTGCGTCGTTTGTCCTACCGCGGTGTAATCCATCTTCAAGTCGCTCCCAATGGAGCGCACCACTACCTCTCCAGAGTTCATGCCAACTCGAATCCGGATCGGAATACCCTCGGTCTTCTGAACATGCTCTGCATACCTTTTTATGGACTCCTGCATGCTGAGCGCCGCATAGCACGCGCGTACCGCGTGATCTTCATGAGCAAGCGGCGCACCGAATAGAGCCATAATGCCATCGCCCATGACTTGGTTGACGGTTCCTTCATAACGATGGACGGCGTCGATCATATGCTCAAGGATCGGATCAAGAAGCTTGCGCGCTTCCTCAGGATCACGATCAGCCAACAACTCCATTGAGCCCTTCACATCAGCGAACAAGACCGTTACTTGCTTGCGCTCGCCTTCGAGCGCGCTTTTGGAAGTGAGAATCTTCTCGGCGAGACGCTTAGGCGTGTAAGTTTCAGGTGAAGCAAAACGCGATTGCATAACTGCATGGCCAGTTACCGGATGCGCGCACTCGTGGCAGAACTTTGCTGTGGCGGAAAGCTGCGCGCCGCAGTTCGCACAGAGCCGCAGTAAGGGGCTAGCACACTCCTCGCAGAACTTTGCCTGTGGCCGGTTCTCAAACTTGCATTGAGGACACTTCATCCCGCGACCTCTAACGCCGGCAGGGAGAAGCTGAAAGTAGAGCCTTGTCCCGGAGCGCTGGATACCGTGATTTGCCCACCGTGCAGCTCAACGAGCAACCGGGTAATCACGAGCCCCAGCCCGGTGCCACCGACCGCTTGGGCCGAGCGATCCTGAGCCCTGAAGAATTTGGTAAACAGCTGCGCCTGTTCCTCGGGCGAGAGGCCAATTCCGTTGTCGCTAACCTCCACGCGCACGAACCCATCGTTTCGCCGAGCTGCCACCGTGATGCTGCCATCCACCAGCGTGTACTTGTGGGCATTGGCGATGAGGTTGGTGAGGATCTGCGTTATACGGTCTGCATCAGCCCACACAGCCGGCAGCGACTCACCAAGGTCGAGCCTGAGGCGCTGCCGCTTGGCTTCGAGCAGCGGGCGCAGCGAGCCGGCGACCTCCGGGATCAGTCGGGCGAGGTCCAGGCGTGTGCGGTGGAGATCGAGCCTGCCGGCCTCCATGCGCGAGAGATCAAGTAGATCGTTGATCAAAGTAAGCAACCGGTCAGCGTTCTTTTTCACGAGGGTAAGGCTCTCGCGCTGCTCTTCGGCGATCTGCTCGTCCTCGAGCAGGAGTTCGGCGTACCCTTGGATCGACGTGAGGGGAGTCCGCAGTTCGTGCGAAACCATCGAGACGAACTCGGTTTTTAACCGGTTCGCCTCCTGAATGGTTAGGTTCTGCTGCTCGAGCTGGTAGTTCTTCCGGCGGAGATCCTCCTCCAGGAGCCTTCGTTCGTGCGCCCGTTCCAACGACTCGGCCATCTGATCGAAGGCGCCGGCGAGCTGGCTCAGCTCTCCTTGCCCGTGGGGAAGCCCGCTGCGCACGCCCAGCTCCCCGCTGGCGACTCGCTTCGTCGCTTCAACGAGGGTTTGGATCTGGCGCACGATAAACAGATTTCCACCCGCCCAGGCGGCGGCGAGCGCGAGGCCAGCAACGAGCGCGAGCGCCACAAGATTGCGTACGAGAATCCTGTTCGCGCCGGCAAACGCGACAGCGGTCGGGATGCCAATAATTACGTATGCGTTCGCGCTTTGCGCGGTCTCACCGAACGGCGCAAACGAAAAGAGGCGCGGGATGCCGTCCTCACTCCGACCCTCGGTCGTGCCGTTACCTTGTTGACCCGCAATAGCGTTGAGGACGAGAGACTCCGGCATGGATTTACCTATCCATTTTGCCTGGTCCGGGAAACGGGACAGGATCGTGCCGTTCCGGTCGATCACAGTAAGCATCGACCCCGTCGGCAGTCCCACTCGGGGGGCCAATTCGTTGAGCCAGGCCAGATCAAGCGCGGCGAAGAGCACGGCTTGGACATGACCCCGGTCGAGGACGGGATGGCCGAAATTGAGCGTGGCCTTGCCGGTGATGCGACCAATTTGATAGTCGCCGATGGCGAATTCGCGCGTCTCTCGGGCGCGCCGAAAATAGGCGCGGTCGCCAACATAGACTTGGCTGGTCATCGGGAGGCCGCTGCAGAAGATGTTGCCGTCGAGGCCAATGACACCCAGATTGGCATACGATGAATGCCGTGTGAGCAGATCGGCGAAGAGCGCACCGCAAGCGGCGCGCTGGACCTCACGCAGGACGGGAAGTCGCGCCAGGGTCGCGAGTAGCTTGCGCGCGTCCTCGATCAGTCGCTCGTGATCCGCGGAAACGATGCGCGACAGTCTGAGCGCATACTCCTGCACTTGTGCCTTTCTAAGCTCGCGTTCCTCTAGGTTTGTGTAAAGCGTGAGCCCGAGCGCCGGAATGACGGCGAGAAGGACGAGGACCAACAGCCGAACCCGCAGGCCTGAGAAAAAAAGCCGCGCCATGGCTCACGTACCCTCTGCCTCCGGACGTTTTCGCCGCAGCCAAATCTGCACGCGCGAGCGTATGTGTGCCGGCTTGAATGGCTTGGTCACGTAGTCGGTGACTCCGGCCGCGAAGCCCGCCGCGGTGTCCTGTGCCTCCACGTGCGCGGTCAGGAGCACCACCGGCACGTCGCGGAGGTCTGGGTCTGACTCGGAGCGCAGGCTCCGGCACACCTCAAGACCGTTGCGCCCGGGCATGTTCCAGTCCAGCAGGAGAAGATCCGGGCGTTCGGCGCGGGCGATCTCCAGCGCCGCGTTCCCGTCACTTGCCGACAACAATCGGAAGCCCTCCGGCCGGAGTGTCATGGTCAGAAGACGGACGATGTCCGGGTCGTCGTCAACGAGCAAGATGGTCGCTGATGCTGCTCTAACGCCTTTGGTAATGGAAGATTCCGTTTGCCTCGCGGCGCGCGGCACGACTGCCTGCCGCTCCGCTAGCTCGATCGTCTGGCCTTCCGCGGCAGCAAAGATGTCGAGCCCGCCGGCAACGGTGCGCTGGCGACACCTCTCCACTAGGCGGTCTATCGCCGCGTCATCGCGGAGCGGATCATGGTGGAAGAGCGCCAGCCGTTTCACGCCCGCTGCGAGGGCAAAGTCCACGGCCAGCTCGGCTGGGCTATGTCCCCATGACAGCTTGCTCGGATACTCCTCCAGCGTGTACTGCGCGTCGTGGATGACGAGGTCAGCGCCGGCGAGGAACTCCACGTGCCTCTGGTCCTCCCGGTGAACCGGGAGGAGCTGAGCTGGGTCGGTCGCGTCGGGCTGATGGCGCGAGTGCGGCTCGTGATCGGTAGCGTAGACCACCGCTATGCCGCCCACTTCCAAGCGAAAACCCAGTGCAATGCCCGGGTGGTTCAGGTACCGGGCAGTGACCTGAACGGTACCCAGGTCAAAGATGCTCTCGCTAACCTCGTGGTAGCGTATAGTGGCGCCGAGCTCGCCAAGCGTCACTGGAAAATACGCGTACTCCATCTGCCCGGCGAGGGTATCCTCCAGGCGCTGCCCCAAACCTTGCGGCGCGTGGACGTCCCATTCGTTTCCTTGGATGAAGAGTGGCGCGAAAAAGGGAAAACCCTGGATGTGATCCCAGTGCGTGTGAGTGATCAGGAGATGCCCGCGTATGGGGCGCTCGCCCGAAGCCACGAGGCTCCGGCCGAGATCATGGGCACCGGTGCCGCAGTCGAGGATTATTAGCGTCCCGTCGGCCGCCCGCACCTCAACACACGAGGTGTTGCCCCCGTAGCGAATCGTGCTAGGCCCAGGCTTTGCCAGCGAGCCGCGAGTTCCCCAAAACCGAATACGCATGGTTGCCTCAATTTGCCGCTTTCAGTTCCGCCTCAGCCTTTTCTAACCACAAGCCCATTTCCATCTCGCGCATCATCGCGACTCCGTCGGTGAGATGCATCTTCGCTTGCTCCAGATTACCGGTGTGCTGATATAGTTTTCCAAGACCGACGTGGCAGTGCGCGACGAGTGGGCGCATGCCGAGTTCATCAGCTAATGCCAACGCCTGATGATAATGATCTTCGGTCTTGTCCACATCCACTGGATTCGCATACAAAGCAGTTTCACCGAGGACGTAAAGTACCAAAGCTTCGTAGCTTCGTTCCCCGTGGCGCCGGGACAAGTCAAGGGCTTCACTGGCTAACGAGAGGGATTCTCCCAGCTTGCCAATCAAAAGATAACCTTGATGTAAATGTGCAAGTGTGGCTGGATGCCTAGCTCGCGCATTCACCAAGTCCAAAAGAGGCAGAGCCTCGCCAACTCGCCCAGCAGCAGCGTATGTGCAACCGAGAGCCGCCGCCACGCGGGGAATATTCTGGTGAATGCTCCATGTCCGGCAAAGTTCCAGGTCATGTTCGAGCAGACTGATCGCCTTATCGATCGCGCCTTTTCTAAAATGAAGATGGCCAACAGCAAAATAGGCAGCGCTGAGGCTAAATGGATGATTAGTAGCCTCCGCGATTTGAACCGCTTCATTCCCTTGAATGGCCGCTTCGGCAAATTCGCCGCGCTCCGCCAAAAGCAATGCCAACTGATGACGGGACCCTACGGAAGCAAGAAACGCTAGGCCGAAGCGATCGTAGATCTGATCGCCTACCAGGGCATCGACATTCTTCTTGAAATGGTAAATCGCGCGATCAAAGTCGCCAACGAGTCGATTGGCACAGCCAAGGAAGTGATTGGCCTGGATCTGGAGACTGAAATTTCTAGATGAGGAGGAAATTTCGAGAGCCCGTTGGCCCTTCTCTACGGCCCGAGTAGGGTCATCCCCCGCCTGGATAAAATATCCACTGAGGTAGGCCGAGACCTGCCCCAACCGCCGCTGATCGTTCAACGATTCTGCAAGCGCTTCCGCCTCGCGCATGCGTTCTAAAACTTTCGCTTGTTCCCCGAGCGGTTGAAGCGAGCTACGCATATCGAGACGAATATCGATGCCTTGTTCGATCGTCTGACGATTTTCAGGCAGATGTTTGAGGGCTTCCAGTGCTCGCTCGAAGTAACTGACCGCTTCACGGTGCGCCGAGCGATCAGCCGCCCTAGCGCCAGCCTGCTGTAAGTAGGTCGCCGCGCTTTCCCACAGCTCGCCCTGGAAAGCATGGTGCGCGAGCAGCTCAACCTGCTCGATCACCCGATCTTGATAGAGCTGTTCTATTGCTTCGACGATTCTGGCGTGCAGCGCGCGGCGACGTTCCTGTAAAATACTTCCGTAAGCGACCTCGTGTGTCAGCGCATGCTTGAATGTGTATTCGAGATCGGGAAACAAGCGCGTCTCGTAAACAAACTCTGCGGCCTGCAGATGACCGAGGTCGCGCCGGAGTTCTTCTTCCGACAGTTCGGCAATCGCTTGCAGCAGGACAAACGGCACATCCTTGCCGATCACTGCCGCCGATTGAAGCAGACGTTTCTCTTCGACGCCAAGCCGATCGATACGAGCAGCTAACATGGCGTGGACCGTCGCTGGCACCCGCGCAATCTCCAACGAACCGGCAAAACGATATCTGCCTGATTCGCCGACGAGAACCTTTGTTTCGATCAGTGTCCTAACGCTCTCCTCAAGGAAAAACGGATTGCCCTCGGTGCGCTCGATCAAGACCTCCTTCAACGGCGGCAAGCTTGCATCCTCTCCCAAAACAGCCTCGAGTAGTTGCTGGGCGCTATCGGCAGCTAAGGGATCAATCCGCAGCTGGTGATAGTAAGTTTTGCTACCCCAGCCGTGCTGGTATTCTGGCCGGTAGTTAACCAGCAGGAGAAGCGGCGCAGTGGGCAAGCTATCGATCAAGCTATCCAAGAACGATTGAGTCTCCG
>JAICRA010000063.1 GCA_025937615.1 Thermomicrobiales bacterium
CATCGTTTACGCGGCGACCCGAAAGCACACCGAGGTGCTGGCTGCCGCGCTCGGCGAGCAGGGGGTAAATGCCGTCGCCTACCACGCCGGCATGGCCGCCGGCGAACGGACCCGCGTCCAGGAGACGTTCATGTCCGATGCGGCCGACGTCATCGTGACGACGACCGCCTTCGGGATGGGGGCGACAAACTCAACGTCCGCATTGTCTCCCACCTCGACGTGAGCGAATCGGTCAACGCTTATTACTAGGAGATCGGTGGCGCTGGCCGCGACGGCCAGTCGAGGGGGTCCTCTACTTCCGACCGGAGGATCTCCACCTGCGACGTTTCCTGGCCGGTAGTGGTCAGGTTGATGCCGAACAAATGGTGCAGCTGGCCGAGGTGGCGCAGGACGCCACCCAACCGTTACGGATCGAGGAGATCAGCGAAGAGGTCGATCTGTCGCAGACGAAGGTCGCGATCTCGCTCAACCGAATTGAGGAGGTCGGTGCGGTCGGCATCCTGCCGTCGGGGCAGGTCGTCGCGACCACGAACGAGGACACGGCGGATAGGCTCAGGAGGCCGCCGAAGCCCGGAAGAATCTTCGCAAGTTCGCCCGGTCGCGAATCGAGATAATGCGTGGCTACGCCGACTTGACTGACTGTCGCCGGGAGTACCTCCTGAACTACTTCGGAGAGGTCCATACGCCCCCATGCGACAACTGCCTGTCAGGTCTTTCAGCTGCCAGGCCGCCATCAGCCCAGCTCTTCCCGATTAACAGCCAGGTCGTGCACAAGACCTGGGGTCCGGGGTTGGTCATGCGCTATGCGGGCGACACCATGGTCGTCCTCTTCGACTCCGTTGGCTACCGCACTCGGGCCATAGATCTGGTGACGTCGCCCCCGGGCCTTAGCTCGACCGCGGGATGGGTCCGCTCAGACCTGGGCGGCTCGGATGCTGTTGATGGCTCCGTGAATCTGAAGGGCAGCGGCGCGCACGGCCGCGATCCAGTCACCCTCGCGGTCGTTGCCGGCATAGATGATTGATCGGGATGAGGAGACGATCAGACCGAGACCTCGACTGTCGAGTCCGGCCCGCAGAGATGCCTCCAGATCGCCGGCTTGGGCGCCAATCCCCGGGACCAGGATGGGCAAGTCCGGGCAGCGGTGGCGCACCTCGGCGAGCTCGGTGGGGTACGTCGCGCCGACCACGAGCCCAAGTGTCCCCGGCCAGCGCTCTGCCCAGGAGGCGACGCGCTCCGCGACCGTGAGGTAGAGCGGCTGCCGACCATCAGTCCCATTCAACCAGAGGTTCTGTAAATCGGCCGAGCCGGGGTTGCTCGTCTTGCAGATGACGATCACACCTCGGTCACCGCGAGATAGGAAGGGCGCCAGGGAGTCTTCGCCGAGATAGGGGTTGACCGTGACGGCGTCAAAATCCCACGTGTCGAAGTAGCCGGTTGCATACGCCTCGGCGGTGCTGCCAATGTCGCCGACTTTGGCGTCGAGAATGACGGGAATGTGCGTGGGAATGAGGCGCCGGGTTTCTTCCAGCGCGGCGACGCCGGCCGCACCATAGGCGAGATAGAAACCCAGGTTCGGCTTGTAGGCGCAGACGAGATCAGAGGTGGCCGCGATGACGCCGCTGTTGAACGTGACGATGGCGCGGGTCACGTCTGGTTCAGCGTCGAGCGGACTTGGTAGCTGGGACTGGACGGGATCGAGCCCGACGCACAGCAGGCTGTCGTTGGCGCGCGCCGCCTCGATCAACCGGTTGCCGAACGCCCCGGAGACGGCCACCTCGCTCTTCACTGGTCCCTCCGCGCTCTTGCCCGCCGGCGCTGATTGCCAGCCCGTCACCATATGGGCCGCTCCGGCCTTCGTACTGTACGTACACTCGTCGCCGCTGTGACAGAGCCGCCATTGAACCCGGTGCTAGCATGGATGTGGGGGACGACCGCGTCAAGGCGCGCGATGGCGGCCGGCAATGGACTGCCGCAGGGGACATCGGAGTGACGCCGATCACAACGAGAAAATCGACCACATCCGACACGTCGACGCTCCCACTACCGGTGGTCGATCCGCTGTCCGGTGTGCGACTGCCGACGATGGCGGATGTCGCCGGGGCACGCGAGGTCATCGCTCGCTACCTGCACCCCACGCCCCTGCTCAACACTCCGGCGCTCGACGCGCTGCTTGGGTTTCAGGCGTTTCTCAAATGCGAGAACCTCCAACCCATGGGGGCGTTCAAGATTCGTGGCGGTCTCTTCCTGATGAGCGACCTGTCAGCAGAAGAGCGGGCGCGGGGGGTCGTGACCGCGTCGACCGGCAATCATGGGCAGTCGATCGCATATGCGGCACGCGAGTTCGGTGTGCCGGCGACCGTCTGGATGCCCGAAGAGGCTAACCCGCTGAAAGTCGCCTCGATGCGTCGACTCGGGGCTGAGGTGCGTTTTGCTGGCCGGGATTTCGACGAAAGCCGCGCCGAAGCCGAGCGCGATGCCATGGAGCGGGGAGCCCAGCTCGTCGTGCCAGCAAACGATTGGCGTCTGATAGCAGGAGTTGCGACGTATACCGTAGAGATGCTGGAAGCCGTGCCAGATCTCGATGTGCTGATCGTCCCCGCCGGCGGCGGCTCCGGGCTGTCCGGCGCCTGTCTTGCCGGCAAGAGCCTGTCGCCCCAGCTGCGTGTCATTGGCGTTCAGGCCGCCGGCGCGCCGGTCATCTATGAAACCTGGCGCAGCGGTCAGCTGCAAGAGATCGATCGGGCGGATACGTTTGCCGAAGGTTTGGCGACGCGGGTAGCGTTCAGTCTTCCGGCCCAGATCCTCTGGCAGCGCTTGGACGATTTTCGTCTCGTTACCGACACGGAGATGCGCCGTGGCATCCTGACCCTGCTCGAGACGGCGCGGGTGCTGGCCGAAGGAGCCGGGGCGGCCGCCCTCGCTGCGGCATACGCCATGCGGGAGGAATTGGCGGGTCAGAAGGTTGGCATCGTCGTATCGGGTGGGAATCTCACCCTCGACGCCTTGGCGGAGACGCTCGCGATGGAGCATGCCTGGTGACCTCATTGCGAGATTGGCTGGGATTTCGGCGCCGGGACAACGCGGGAGATACGGTGCTCCTCATCGCACGGGAGGTCACCGACCGCCAGCGTTCGGTTCAGGGTGGTCTGGCGGAGATTCGAGATCCCTCTGTGCTCGATCGTCTCTCAGCTGAGGATTTCGAAGGCCTCGATCTGGTGATCGAGGAGCAGGCCGATGAGGATCGCGAGTATGCCGTCGTCCTGGCTCGACTGACCTATGCCGCGGCACGTGCCAAGGGGTTCGACGACCAGATCGTCGATGCCGCGCTGCGACTTGATACGCTCCTTCCCGGTGACGATCCCAGCCATGAACGAGAGCGGCTGCTGCGCGACGCCTACGGGGTCGCGCAGCGCGCGGGATACGTCGAGGGCGGTCGCGCCGCGCTGAGTCGGCTCGGTCTGCGTGCGCTCGACGCGGGCGATACTGAACGCGCGCGCGCCTTGTTGCGGCAACAACTCGAGCTTGGCGACGAGGAAGACGACGACATCGCCGAGGTCAATGCGGCGCTCGCGCTCGGCGATCTCCTGCGCAAGGAGGGAGAGCGCACTGAGGCACAAGCGCTCTTCCGCCGCGCCGGCCGCGGTGCGCAACGGCTCGACTACCAGCACGGTATCGCGG
Organism: Thermomicrobiales bacterium; assembly: GCA_025937615.1. The sequence goes on from JAICRA010000063.1 coordinate 3,682, forward strand.
AAGCGCTCGTGCGGCAGATCGAGATGCTGCCCCGCAACACCGATCTCGAGACGATGGCGGCATTGCAACGGCAGGCGTCCGAAGCTGCGCGTCGCACGGCCGATCTCGGTCTGCAAAGTCGTATCGTGATCAGCTTGGCTGAGACCCTGCGCCGCAACGGCAAGATCCCGGAAGCGGTTACCCAACTTGAGGAGGGTCTCACGGTCAGCCGCCAGATCGGCGACCTGGCGATGGAGGCCCGCTGTCTTACCGCCCTGGCGGAGATCGAGCACGCCCGGGGGCGAATCGCGGCCGCGGCCGGGCATGAGCGGGATCTTGCCACGCTCGAGGACCGGCGTGGCAACCGCGCCGCAGCCGCCGAATGGGCAATTCGTATGGGAACCTCACTGCTCGATCTCGATGATATTCCAGCCGCACTCGATGCCTTCAGCCGCGGCCTGGATCTGGCCGTCGCGGCGGGCGATGTTTCGCTCGAACAGCGCGCATTGGGCGGCATCGGAATGGCATTCGCCCGGGCCGGGCGCCGCTCAGAGAGCCTCGAACATCTGATGCGTGCGCTCGATCTGGCCCGGGCGGCGCGTGATCGCCGTCATGAGGCCCGCTGGCTGGCAACCCTTGGCCAGATCTTGTGGCGATTCGAGCAGCCGCAGGAGGCAATGCGCGCCCTCTCCGATGCGCTTGCCGCGGCGCAGCGTGTGGAAGATCTCGGGTTGCAGGCGAACATCCTGACGCAGCTGGGGCGGATGTACGCGGGAGGCGGACAGACGGCCCGTGCCAAGGAGTGTTACACGCACGCCTATGGGCTCAACCGGCGCCTGGGCCAAACTGAAGAGCAGATCGATCTCCTCAATCTCCTGTCGGCACTGGCTGCCGAGACCGGCCAGCTTCCGGCCGCGATCGCCTTTGGCGAGCAGGCCCTGCAACTGGCCGCGATGGGAAACGATCGACTCACCGAGACGCGATTGCGTATTCGGTTGGGTCGGCTGGCGATGAGCCGGGGCGACACGACAGCCGCGTTGGACCACTTCACGAGGGGCGTCGCGCTGGCTGAGACCATGGGACAACCGACGGTTCTGGCGCAGGCACTCTCTGCTCTGGCAGGTGCGCAGGCCGCACTCAAAGATCCCGCCGCCGGGGTGACGTACCGCCGTGCGCTCAATCAGGCGCGAGTGGGGGGCGATCCCGCCGGGGAAGCACAGGCCGCGCTTGGTCTCGGTCAGATGCTGATCAATCAGGGGGCCCGGGTCGAAGGAAGCCAGATGCTCCACGAAGCCGTCGCCGCGGCTCGCCGCATGGGCGCCCGGGGGGCGAGCCTGGCGCGACGGGCCGATGACCTGCTGGCCGGGATTGGACCACTGGAGCCGTCTCGACCCGCCGCGGAGACCGGTTTTCACCGTCGCGAGGCGCCACAGCGGGAACCTCGCGTCGAAGCAGGAACAGAGGTGACCGAGGCAGAGCCACCTCCGTCCGAAAGCGGGTCAGAAGGCCCTGGCGACGCAGTGTTCCGCGAGACGACCCTGCCTCCACTATAGATAGCCGCAGACGGCCAGACGGCAAGGAAGATCTCACTTCCGGCCCGACCTTCGACTGTAGACGTACGTACACGATCCTGCTACACTCGACGGCACCCGACAGCACCGTCTCAGCTCCGCGTGCGACGATCTCGGATGCCCGCTTCCGGTTATCGCTTCGCCGCATAATCCGTCGCCCCGGCCACGACCGGGGAGGTGAAGGCCCATGGGCCGCGCCAGCGTGACCGCGGTCGGTTTCGCATTGGCCGAGGGATCGGCGGCAGACACCGCTGGGGTCGCCTTCGTCGCCCCAGTTCCGGATCGATTTGGCCGGGTCATGCTTGCCTGCGTCGAGCCGAGCGAGTTGTCACCGCGTGGAATGGAGCTCGCCGCGGTTGCCCTGCGTACGATTCGCGAGACCTTTGCCGCGACAGCGGGGACATCTGCCGAGGCGCTCGCCACTGCCTTCGCCGCGGCCAACGCGGCGGTGCTGGTCCAGAACCGCCCTCTCGCAACCGGGCGCTGGACGCGTCGTACCTGCGTTGGCGCAACCGCGGTTGCCCTGGCTGGCCGGGAGATCGTCGTTGCTCAAGCGTCGCCCTCGCAGGCGATCCTCGTCCAGGACGGCCAGGTGTATGCCTTTCCAGATATCGCGTCGTGGCGAGGCGACTACGCGCCCGATGCAACGGTCGTCGAATCACATCCGCTAGGGTTCAGCGATAAGCAAACGCCGCGGCTCTACTATTCCGAGGCGGCGCCCGGCGACCTCATTGCGCTCTGCACGACGAGTCTGGGGCGAGTGTTAGCCCGTGACGAGCAGGCTATTGTCGACCTGTTTGGTGGAGCGCTGCTGACTCGAGACCTCGAAGGGTCGCTCGACCGCCTGCAACGCCTCCTGGCACAGCATGGTGTCGCCGACGCATTTGCGGTCGTGGCCTCGATCTCCCGGCTGCCACGCCGCTCTCGCTTGCGCTCGCGCTTGCAGCCGGCACTTCCACCGCGCCTGGAGAGTGTGGCTTCACCGGCGGCGTCAGGGAGCGGTGCACGACTGTCTGAGCTGACCCGCCCAGACACCGTTGTCGCCGTGCCCGCAAGCGCAGAGAGACCGTCGCCGATACTGCCAGCTTTCCACGAGCGGCCTCCGATGTTCGAAGGTCTGCGTGACTGGGTCATCGACCTCGCTGAGCTGTTCTCAGGAAGCCGGCAGCAGCGAACAACCGCCTCTGACGCACGCCGAACGGCACTGGCCGCGCCCGGAGCGCTGAGTGTCCGCCGGTATCGTGAATCGTCCGGGTTGCCGGCCGAGTGGCGAGCGAATCTGCCTCGGGGTCCCGGCATTCACGTCCCAGTGCGGCTCCTCGCTGTCTCGTTGTTTCTGTTCATCGCCATTGGCGGCACGGGCTTCGCTCTCGACCAACAGCGGGAGCGAGAGGCACGCGCTGAGGCTGCTCTCGTCGCGGCCGACACGGCTTTGATGCGGGCGCTGGATAACCCCGGTACGGCAATGGCATCGATTGCCGAGGCCGAAGTCGCCGTTCGTGCAGCACGCGACGCAGGTGCGACTGGTGATGCTCTGGTGCGCCGGGAGCAGGAACTGTCACGCATGCGTGACGACGTGTGGCGCATCCTGCGGCTTGATGATGTCGTGCGGATGGGCGCGTTACCAGCCGAGGCCCGCGAAGGGTCGGTGCGCCTGGCTCTCGCGGGCGACACGCTTTACGTCGCGGCAGGGAGCCTCTACGAGTTCGATGCTGAACAGGGACGGCTCGTTACCCTGTTGGCGCATGGTGATGCCGTCAATGGTGGATCCGCCGGCGATATGCGCCATGTCTCCATCGACGGCGGCCACATCGTCACCTCCGACGGCGCCGCGACCTATGCGCGCGACGAATCGGGCAGCTGGCAGCGCCGGCCGCTCGCGGTTGCCGAGGTCGAAGGATTGCGGCCCGATGCCCCGGTCATCATCTGGGGCGACGCGGCGTATGGTCTTTCCCGGGACGGAGACCTGGTCCGTTTCGATCAAGCGTCCAGTAACTCACCCGCGCAGGTCTGGGCAGCCGTCGAAGACTTCCCCGATCTGGTGAATGCCCGCGACTTTGCCATCGACGGCCGGATTCATGTCCTTATCGAGGATGGCCGGACGCTGACCTTCTCGCGAGGAGCGCTCAGCGGCACGGTCTCTCCCTTTGTCGTGCCTTCACTTGCCGATGGGGCATTCCTGGCGCAGGCTCCGTTTGCCAATGACTTCTATATTGTCGATCGTAGCGGAACAATTGGCGAGAACACGGGTCGTATCGTCCGGGTAGATGCCTCAGGTGAAGCCCGGCAATATCTCACTCCGGCGCCGCTGTCGGGCGATCTCCTGGGCCATGCCGCCGCGGTGACGCTCGCCAGCGCCGAAGACCTGGCGATCGACGAG
>JAICRA010000121.1 GCA_025937615.1 Thermomicrobiales bacterium
ATAACAACTAAGGTGGCGCCGGCTAGCCCGAGCGCCCATCTCGAATACACGACTGCGGCCACCGATGCGTATGCTCCAAGCACGACCAGCGCAGCCATTCCGAGGTCGTTCTGTAATGTTAGGAACGCGACTGCCGCCAGGATCGCGCCCACGAGAGGCGCGAGATACGGGGCGGGTGGCGGATTGAGCGCGGCTACCCGCCATGGGGCCACCACCAGGTGACGCCGGTCATAGAGGTAGATAGCGACGAACCCAACCAGGAACAATCTTGCAATTTCGGATGGTTGGAACTGAAACGGTCCGGCTCGAAGCCACAACCGAGCTCCATTCACCGTCTCGCCAAAGGTCATCGTGACCAGAGTCAGCAAGAGGGCAACTACCAGGAGTGTGAATGGAAACCTCCTGATTCGGTCGAGGTAGAGCGACAGACGAGCCCCTGCCGCCAGCGCCAGGAACCCTCCACAAACGAAGAAGGAATGTCGAATCACAATGGCTTGGTAGAACGCCGCGTTGGCTTCCTGGGTCAACGAGAGTGAATAGAGGGTTGTCGTGCCAATTGAGGTGAGCATTCCGGCTGTCGCGACGAGGGCGTCGTCGAACCGCTGGTTGAGTGCGGCGAGCATAAGCACCGCAATCACGGGACCGGCAGCAGCCGCCGCCAATGCAAGCACTTCGTTGGCGCCTCTTAATCTGTCCTGACCGGGGGGGACTTCAGCAAGCCCGACACCCACGACGAGTGTCAGTAGAGGCAGAAGGTAAAGCAGCGTTTTGCGAGTGATATCCAAGAACGTCGTCAGTCGGCACTTGGAAGATCTTCGGCGAGTACACGCAGCCACTTCCCGGCTTCCGCCGGAATTTGGTCAGGAGCGGTCATGATTGCGTGTTTCAACGCCGACTTGCAGCCGCATGTCCGCTCGGCAAGCGCACTCTCCGCGAGGTCCAAGACGATCTCGCGCGCCGCCTCGCTGTTGGCCTGGAGGTTGGATGCAACCACGTCGACGCTTACGTCCGCCTCGGCATCATGCCAAACATCATAGTCCGTCACCATCGCAAGCATCGCGTAGCAGAGTCCAGCTTCCCGAGCGAGTCTGGCTTCCGGCATCGCGGTCATGCCAATCACCGAGGCACCCCATGACCGGTAGAGATTCGATTCGGCTCGCGTCGAGAATTGGGGCCCCTCGATACAGATGTAGGTTCCGCCGCGCCGTACATCCCGGTGCACTGCGTCAGCTGCCTCGACCACCGCGTCACCGAACTGAGAGCAGAATGGGTCGGCAATCCCGACATGAGCGACGGCGCCAAATTCGAAGAAAGTACGGCTGCGTGAGACGGTTCGATCAATGATCTGGTCCGGAATCACGAGAGTCCTGGGGGGCAAGTCCTCGCGTAGGCTTCCGACGGCGCTCAAACTCAGGAGATGCGATGCACCGAGTTCCTTGAGTGCAAACACATTCGCCCGATAGGGAACGGACGAGGGTGAGTAGACATGACCGGCGCCGTGCCGAGCCAGGAAGAGGACATCGGTCGCTCCAATCCTCCCCTTCCGCACCGGGCCGCTTGGAGAGCCAAAGGGCGTTTCCGGGAGGATTTCACTCGTGCCGGTTTCCATGAGATCGTAGGTGCCGCTTCCGCCAATTACAGCCAACATGCCGAGTCGGTTCCTTCAGTTAGAGTCGGCGAATTTGGAGCACATATTCGGCGCAACGGGACTCATCATCGGAAACTGCCTCTAATGCTATACTTCGCCGGTTGAGGGCTCTGACGAGCGCAGTCTTGTGTTTCTGCAAACGTCTGTTTTCTGAGAGGATTCCCGAGGTATGGCGCTCCTGACCGAGCAAAAAGAGACGATCATTTCGCAGTTTCGCACCCACGCGGATGATACTGGTTCTCCTGAGGTTCAAATCGCTCTCCTCACCGAGAGGATCAACGGGCTGACCGATCACCTCCGCGAGCACAAGCACGACTTCCACTCCCGGCGCGGACTGCTCAAGCTTGTGGGACAGCGGCGTCGCCTGCTGGCGTATCTGGCGAGCAAGGACGTCGAGCGGTATCGCACGACGATCACTCGGCTTGGGCTTCGAAAGTAGCGTGGTGCCGGTCCGCTCCGGGATCCACACCGCGTTTCCGCCAATACATCGAGCCGCGCTGATGGTCCAAGGCCGAATGCCTTGGGCCATTTCATCGCGGGCCTGTGCACGGGCTGGATGGCCGATGAAAGGAGTCAACCTGACAGTCAACCTATAGCGCTCAGCGAGGACGCGACCGCGTGAGGCATTGGAGTCTGGTCAGCGCCAGCGGTGACCAGACTCCAGTTCCTCATGACGGGAGGCCAGAATCTCGCCGGGCAGCCATCGTTCAAGTTGAGCAATCTCTGCACCCAGCGAAAGGAACAAATGATGTCCATTAGTAATCGCCCCGTCGTTTCCCGCGTGGAAATGGATCTTGCGGGCCGCACACTGTCGTTTGAAACAGGTCTGGTCGCTCAGCAAGCCGACGGCGCGGTCGTAGTTCGCTACGGGGACTCGACGGTCCTCACCACCGTTGTGGGTGAGCGGGAGGCCAACGCGTCCGTAGGCTTCTTTCCACTGACGGTCGAGTATGAAGAGCGGATGTACGCCGCGGGCAAGATTCCCGGCGGTTTCATCAAGCGCGAAGGGCGGCCGACCGAAGCGGCGACACTGGCCGCACGCCTGACGGACAGACCAATTCGGCCTTTGTTTCCCAGGGGATACAAATCCGAAGTGCAGGTCATTACCACGGTCATGTCCGCCGACCAGGAAAACGACCCGGATCTCCTCTCGATTAACGGCGCTTCGGCGGCATTGGCGCTCTCACAGATCCCTTGGGACGGGCCGATTGGCGCAGTTCGGGTCGGCTACGTCAACGGTGAACTCGTCATCAACCCGACTGAATCCGAGTTAGATAACAGCGCTCTGGATATGGTGGTCGCCGGCACTCACGACGCCATCATGATGGTGGAGGGAGAGTCGAATCAGGTCGCCGAGGAGACGGTCGTGGCGGGTATCGAGCGCGCCCACGACGAGATCCGGCGGATCGTAGACCTCCAGATCGAACTCCAGCGGCAGGCGGGGAAAGAAAAATGGCTTTTTGAGCCACCGGCGACGAACGAAGCGGTTGAAACGAGAGTCCGGGAGTTCCTCGGTGATCGTCTCCGGTCGACGATCAATAGCCCTGACAAAGTGCTGCGTCTCGAGGGCACGTCCAACCTTCGAGAGGAGCTGCTTGCCCACCTTGCAGCACCAGGTGATGAAGACACCGTACCCTTCATCTCTAAAGAGATCATGGATGCGTTCGAAGCGATCCTGAAGGAGGAGGTTCGGAGCAGCATCCTCCAAGATGGCACGCGGCCCGACGGGAGGCGGACGGACGAGATACGACCGATCTGGATCGAGACTGGCTACCTCCCACGTACTCACGGCTCCGCGATCTTCACTCGTGGCCAAACTCAGGTCATCACGACGGTCACTCTCGGCTCGACCGCCGAGGAGCAGCGGCTCGATTCGATCGGCCCAGAAGACCGGAAGCGTTACATCCACCATTACAACTTCCCCCCATTCAGCGTCGGTGAAGTCCGGCGACTGCGCGGTACCAGCCGGCGCGACATCGGCCATGGCGCTCTCGCCGAACGAGCTTTGCTGGCCGTAATTCCCAGCGCGGAGGAGTTTCCATACACGATGCGGTTGGTCTCGGAGGTCGTCAGCTCGAACGGCTCAACCTCGATGGCCAGCGTCTGCGGGAGCACGCTTGCCTTGATGGATGCTGGAGTCCCGATCACTGCGCCTGTGGCCGGCATCGCGATGGGGCTGGTGACCGATCCTGAGGCAGGCCAGTACGTCATCCTGAGCGACATCCAGGGCATGGAAGACGCGCTTGGAGATATGGACTTCAAGGTCGCGGGCACGGCCGATGGCGTCACCGCCATCCAGATGGACATCAAGGTGAAAGGCATTACTCCCGACATCATGCGGGAGGCGCTCACCCAGGCCCGTGAAGGCCGGCTCTTCATCCTTGGGGAAATGACGCAGGCAATCGACAGGCCGAGAGGAGAACTCTCCAAGTTTGCGCCGCGCGTCATCCGCCTCAAGATCAACCCGGAGAAGATCGGAGCGGTCATCGGTCCCGGCGGGAAAATGATCCGATCTATCCAGGAGGAGACTGGGACGAGGATCGACATCGAAGACGATGGCACGGTGTCCGTCGCTTCGACAGAGTCGACCGGGGCAGAAGCGGCTATTCAGCGCATTCTCGGTCTCACTCAGGAGCTTCGGATCGAGCGGGGAGAGATTTACAACGGGAAGGTCGTCAGCATCATGCCCTATGGCGCCTTCGTCGAGATCCTTCCCGGCAAAGACGGGTTGGTGCACATCTCCGAGCTCTCGGAGGACCCGGCGATTCGCGTAAACCGGGTTGAGGACGTGGTGAACGTCGGTGACGAGATCACGGTGATGGTGACCGAGGTGGCGCCGAACGGAAAAGTCAGTCTTTCGCGTCGGGCCGCGCTGACCGGGCAGCTGCCTGAGCCCAAGCCGGAGCGGCCACCGCGACGCGATGATGACCGAGGCGATCGCGGGCCGAGACGTGACGACCGGGGCTTCCGCGGTGCGCCAGCCGGCCGGCAAGAGGGCCTAGCACACCAACCCAGTGCACGTCAGGGCAGCGATGTGCTGGCCCGGCCTGGCGACAGCCGCCGTCGTCCACTAAATCCAGGAAGCCAGAATTAGGATCCAGCCTCATAGAAAGCAGTGGGAGGCCCAGCGCTCATTGGCGCCGGGCCTCTCAATTTGCGCCGAGGGAACCCGGGTTGCTAGGATCGACCCGACGGTATGCTTGGACACCGCCGACTCTATAAACTTGGAGACGACTACACGTTGATCGACCTGTCGACCGCACAGCGCAAAGAGGCCCAACTGTCAGAGTTGCTGGAAGAGATGGGATCAGTCTTGGTTTCATTCTCCGGAGGAGTCGACAGCAGTTACCTCCTGAAGATTGCTCACCGAACGCTTGGTTCCCGTGCTCTGGCCGCAACCGGCCTTTCCCAGACCTATGCGCGCGAGGAAATGGATGAAGCTCGCATCATCGCGAGCGAGATAGGCGCTGAACATGTTCTCGTCGATACCGCCGAGCTAACCGATCCCCGCTACGCAGACAACACGCATCAGCGTTGCTTCTTCTGCAAGTCGGAGCTCTACACTCGTCTTAAGGAGCTTGCCGAGTCTCGAGGCGTGCGACACGTGATCGATGGCTCAAATATGGATGACCTCGACGATTTCCGGCCCGGAATTCGCGCTGCCCGGGAGCTCGGCGTCCGGAGCCCGTTGCAAGAAGTGGGGCTCGCTAAAGCGGAGATTCGGCTGCTCTCCGAGGCGTTGGGGCTCCGTACGTGGGACAAACCCGCAGTCGCCTGCCTGTCGTCTCGCTTCGCATATGGCGATCCCATAACGGTCGAAAAACTACGGCAGGTGGCTGCGGC
>JAICRA010000135.1 GCA_025937615.1 Thermomicrobiales bacterium
ATCACTTCGAGGACATCCTCGGCATTGCAGTGGGCACCCTTGTCTTCCTCTATCCAGATCAAGCCGGGACGGCAATCGTGCTCGTCATCGGTCTCTGGGCCGCCGCCGGCGGAGTAGTCGAGGTCGTTTCCGCGGTCCGGCCTCGCCGGGAAATCGAAGACGAGTGGCTGCTTGGGTGGAGTGGCAAATTGTCCATCAACCCCGGGATCATCCTGATTTTGCGCCCGCGGATTGGTCAGGTCACGACGTTTGTGCTTGGCACCTACCGTCTGATCTGCGGCATCGTCCTCGTCGTTCTTGGTCTGCGTCTGCGCCCATTTAATTCCGGGTATGCCGGCGCTGGCTAATTCCATCGCGGCGTCGGGAGAAGGTAGGCGCAAGCGATCCATGTTGATCCAGATCCCTCACGACATATCCGTGAAGTTCAATCGTGGAGACCACCGCCCGCGACTAATTGGCGTCACTGCTGATCTTGCCTGGTTCCGCACCATTGTTGTGGGCGCCATTATCGTCTCAGTCTGGATCACGTGGCCGATGTGGGGTGCCCGCGACTATCCGATCGTGCTTCCCGCAGCCGCACTCCCGCAAGTGAACCTGGGGCCGATACTCATCGCCGCCTGTCTCCTCGCGCTCCTGGCGCCTCGACTTGGGGCGATATTCGTCACGCTCCTCTTTGCCTACGGGATGGCAACCGATCAAACCAGGACGCAGCCCGAGTTCTTTTCGTTGCCGCTTCTGCTCTGGGGCTGCCTGCCGAGCGCTGGTGCACGGCTGATTGGGCGTGTAAGTCTCATTGCCCTCTGGTTCTTTGCCGGCTTTCACAAATTGCTGAGCCCGAACTTCCTCCATGATGCGGGTCCGCGGTTGGTGATGGCGCTGCCTTTCCCACTTGCTCCTGTGCTCGTTCAGTTCGCCGTCGTCGGCATCGCTGCTCTCGAAATGGGAACGGCGGCGCTCTCGATCATGCCGGCAACGCGGCGAATGGCTGCGTGGTCGGCCCTGGTCCTCCATGCCGGCATCCTCTTCGCATTTTCCCCCTTTGCCGAGTCGCGGAATGTCGCTGTATGGCCATGGAACATCGCCCTAGCCTGCAGCGGGTTCGCGCTGATTGCGCCGTGGAAGACCGCGCCGTTGGTCTCTCTCCGTGCCGTGCCCCTCCTTCCCCGGCTGCTCGCGGTCTTCATAGCCGTCGCTCCGGCCGGCTATTACCTTGGCATCGTCGATGCCTACCCGGCGTATCACCTTTACTCCGCTGCCACGGCCAGCGCTACGGTCTACTGCCCGGCTGGCTGCCGCCCTGATCAGGATCTCAACGCTTCGTGGTACGACTTCAACGTTCCACTCCCTCCCGAGCCTCGCCTCTTCGAAGCGACCTTCCGCGCCACTTGCTCTGCGGGCGATGTGTTGCGCATCGTGGATCCGCATCCACCGCCGTGGAGTTCAGCGGGAGCAGAGAGACTCCAGTCCTGTCCGGGCGGTTCGCTGCCAATTGCGCACCCGTGAATCAGGTCCGCAGCGTTGATCCCGGAGCGATCCGGAAAACCGAGGAGAACCCGTGAACGATTCGATCGCCTTTTTATCCGCCAGTGAGCTTCGCGACCTCTACAGCTCGAGAGCTCTCTCACCGGTTGAAGTGACCCGTGCCATCCTGGACCGAATCGAGCGTCTCAACCCCGAGTTGAACGCGTTCACAGTCATTACTGGGGAGCTCGCGCTCAAGCAGGCGGGTACGGCCGAGCGGGCCTACGCCCGCGGAGACGCTCCGCCGTTGGCGGGCATACCGATCTCGATCAAGGACCTGACGCCGACTCGTGGCATCCGGACCGCACGCGGCTCGCTGATCGATCCCGACTGGATACCAGACGAAGATGCCCCCATTGTCGAGCGCTTGTACGCTTCCGGGGCCGTCATGGTGGGAAAGACCAACACCCCGGAGCTGGGCTGGAAGGGCGATTCGGGGAACCGCGTGTTCGGTCCTACATTCAATCCGTGGAACCTGGCCAAGACGGCAGGCGGATCGAGCGGCGGGGCAGCGGCGGCCGTCGCCGCCGGTCTCGGACCGCTCGCGCAGGGGAGTGATGGTGCCGGCTCCATCCGCATCCCGGCTGCGTTTTGCGGCATCTTCGGATTTAAGCAATCGTTTGGCCTGGTGCCACAGTATCCGCCCAGTGCGGTGGGTGACCTCTCGCACCTTGGCCCGATGACCAGGACTGTCCGTGACGCGGCGATGATGCTCAACGCCATCGCTGGAGCCGATGGGCGCGACAGGCTCTCCTGGTCGAGCGGAATTGACTACACGCGGGATCTCGACAGCGGCGTACCCGAACTCCGTGTTGCCTGGTCACCAACCCTTGGCCATGCGCAGGTCGCGAGTGACGTGCTGGAGAAGACGGGGCCAGCGGCGATGACGTTTCGTGAACTCGGGTGCGCGGTGGAACAGGTTGATCCCAACCTTCCCGACCCGGCGAACATCCTCGACATCATGTGGTCGGGCGCTATGGCTGGGTATTTCGCGGGGCAGCTGGATGAGGTGCGCCATCTGCTCGATCCGGGACTGCTCACGATGGTCGAGAGCGCGCGGTCGCTCTCGGCCACGGAGCTAGCGCACGCATTGCAACAGCGAAACAGCTATTACACGGGAATGCGCCGGTTCATGGAGCGATTCGACCTGCTCTTGACGCCGACGTTGCCGGTAACTGCATTTTCGGCTGGCTTGGATGAGCCGGATGGGTGGCAGCGCGCGACTCTTGCCCCGCTCGACTGGACGCCGTTCACATTTCCCTTCAATCTGACCGGCCAGCCGGCGGCGACAGTCCCATGCGGCTTCGACGGGAACGGGCTTCCCGTGGGTTTGCAGATTGTTGGGCGCTGGCGCGAGGACAGCACGGTCCTTCGCGCCGCGGCCGCGTTTGAGTCGGCGATTCCCTGGACCGAGTTCAGACCCCGGCTTGATTCGGCTGGTGAGACTGCGTCGTGACGAAGGCGCCAGCGGAGGCGCCGGCGGCGAGTGCGGCGTCGACGTCGATGAGCCGCGGGCCACGCGGATCGAGGCGGACTGATATTCGAGAATTTGGGTTTTGAATCTCGATCTCCCGCTCGCCGTCCAGCGCGAGGGTACATGGTCCTCCGCGGAGGTTGACAGCGGCGCCGTGATCGAGGAGCCCGGCGTCGGCAATTGGAACAACGCGGAGAAGACCGGGCGCGATCGGGATCGTCACCGATCGTGGAGAAGATGCGGCGTCCCCGACGGAGATCCAGGCACCGGCACAACTGTTGCATGATCTCGGGAAGAGTGCGCCGCCCAGGCTAGCGATACCGATCGCCGAAGCGCTGATGCGCGAGAGCACGATCTCCCGCAGATGCGATGGCTCCCACAGTGCGCGGGCGCCGATCCAGGTCTGAGTCGACGCGACGACGTCGATGAGTGCATTGTCCGTTGCCACGCCATCGATCCGCACCTCGAGCCACGGTGCGCGACGGATGACCCGGGGAAGACCGGTCCTGTTCCGGGCAATGCCCGTCGCGACCAGGCCCGCCGCAAGCCCGGCGAGCGTGCCTTCAACCATCCGGGGAAAGACATTGTTGGTTCCGGTCGACAGCGGCAGAAGCGGGACGTCACCGCAACCCTTTGCAACGACGCGATTGGTGCCATCGCCGCCCAAAGTAACAATTGCGGCCGCGCCACGATCGCGGAGGCGCTGCGCGGCTTCGGTCGAGTCGCTGGCATGTCCCAAGACTGGCATCGAAAGTGGCGTGAGGATCAAGTGCGATGTCGTGGTGGCCGCCGCTCGCTCGACGATACCGTACGTATCAGGGAGATACGCGACCTCGCGGACTCCGGCGGCATCAAGCCCAAGCAACACGCGCCGAACGATATTGATCTTCTCGTTATTGTCGAAAGTGGAGCCGTGGGCGACGAGGCGTCGGATGTCCTTACCCGACGCCGGGTTGGCGATGATTCCGACCAGGATCCGCTCCGTCACGAACGGGGGATCGATGCCAGCCAGCGATTGACCAACGCGGCAAAGGCCGGCGCCGCTTCGACCTGCGGCACATGGCCAACACCCTCCATGATCTCGAGCCAGGCGGTCGGCTTAGCGGCAACAGTTGCGACCGCGTGCCTCGACGGGATCACCCGGTCGAGCTCACCCCAGATGACGAGCAGTGAAACTTCGAGCTCGCTGATTCGATCGGCGAGGACCAGGTTCTGACCTCGCCGGGTGAATGCGTTCCCCGCAATCGCCCTGACTGCAGCGTCGGCGCCGGGCGCGTTGCGGGCGGCGTACATTTCGTCGATGCCGCGTTCGAGCACGAACCGCCGGTCCTGAAAAAACAACTCCAGCAATCGTCTCGCTTCGTCGCGCGAGGGCTCTGATTCGACCCGGTCGAGCAATTCGCCGTTGATCTCCGACCCGAGAGCGGCACTATCGACGAGCACCAGGGCGCGGACGAGCTTTGGACGGTCGAGCGCGAGCTGGAGAGCCGTTGCGCCGCCGAGTGAGTGGCCGACGAGCACGGCGGGCGCAAGCTCCAGCTTCTCCAGAAGCTCGCTGATCTTGGCGGCAATGCCACCAACCGAGTAGTCGGTCGACTCTGGCGACGGCTTGTCGCTGGAGCCGTGACCCGGAAGGTCGACCGCGGCGATGCGATAGGTTTCAGCGAACGCGCCAAGGACGTTGGCCCAGGTTGATTGTGTGCCGCCAAGTCCATGCAGAAAGACGATCGTCTCAACGGCGCCGGGTGGGCCGGCGAGGAGCGCCGCGATCTTTGTCCCGTCCGCTAGCTCGACGACTTCGGTTCGAGGCGCGGCGGCTGAGGCAACGAGAGCTTGGGCGGTGCGTTCCACGTCTTCGCTGGTGATTCGGCCACCTGGACCGGTCGCGTCCACGGTTGCTAGGTCGACGCCCAGCTCGCCGGCTCGCTTGCGTGCCGCGGGCGAGGCGTTCACCCGGCCACTGACATCCCGGGCCGCCTGCCGCCCCTCGCGCGCGACGCGTGGCGCGGCTCCGCCGGCTGTCGGTCTGGGTCTTG
>JAICRA010000214.1 GCA_025937615.1 Thermomicrobiales bacterium
AGGCGATGGTGCGCATCGACATGTCCGAGTACATGGAGCCGCATTCCGTCAGCCGGCTCATCGGTGCGCCTCCCGGCTACGTCGGCTACGAGGAGGGGGGCCAGCTGACCGAGGCGGTGCGACGCCGCCCCTACAGCGTCATCCTGCTCGATGAGATCGAGAAGGCGCACCCCGACGTGTTCAACGTCCTCCTGCAGATCCTGGACGACGGCCGCGCGACCGATGGTCAGGGCCGGACGGTTGATTTCAAGAACGCCGTGATCATCATGACCTCGAACCTCGGCTCCAACTACATCATGACGGTCGGTGAGGGCGACGAGGAGGAGATGCGGACGCGGGTCATGGATGCACTGCGGAGCAACTTCCGACCCGAGTTCCTGAACAGGATCGACGAGATCATCATCTTCAAGCCGCTTTCGCAGGACCAGATCGGCGAAATCGTGGAGATCCAGCTCAACCAGGTCAACGATCGCCTTGCGGATCGCCAGATGCATCTGGAGGTCACGCCAGCGGCCAGGAAATGGCTCGCTGAGCGGGGATTCGAGCCGGCCTTCGGGGCGCGGCCACTGAAGCGGCTCATCCAGCGCGAGGTCCTCGATCAACTGGCGCGGCTCGTCCTCAGCGGTGAGCTGCGGGATGGCGAAACCGTGGTCATCGACGCCGATGGCAACGACTTGCAATTCCGGACGGAGCGGAGCGAGGTCGCGGCTGTAGCGTAAGGTCGAAAGCCCCCGACCCCAACAGTTCTCCCGGAACGCCCCTCATCCCCGACGCCACCCCGCGGCGGTTGGGGTGAGGGGCACATGGCTATACTGGGCGGCGGTTCGGGGCCGGCGGCAAGCGGAGGGTTACGCAAGATGCCCGAGTGGCTTCAGGGTCTGCTCCAGGGCGGTCTCACGATCATCGCCCTGATCATCATTATCATGCTCCTCGCCGCCTTGTTCATGATCATCTTTGGCATCGCGACGGGGATCGACGACCGCATCCAGGAGTAGCGACGGCGCGTTATGGGCGATCTCGCCGGCGCGGGCCGGATTCTCCTCATAACCGGATTGGTACTCGCCGCCGTGGGCGCGCTACTTATCCTGGCCCCAAGCATCCCGGGACTTGATCGGCTGGGCCAATTGCCGGGTGATCTCGTCGTCGAACGCGGGCCGGTAACGATCTTCATCCCCATCGTCTCCTCGATCGTGATCAGCGTGCTGCTGACGATCGTGCTCAACCTCTTCCTGAGGCGCTAGCCGCGCATGAACGAGAAGACGTTGACGCCCGCAGCCGCTCCCTCTACAGTCCTGGTTACGAAGTCGAAAACAGTCGAAGACGGCGCGTAACGATCCGACACGACAGGGAATGAGGTGTCTCCATGCCCCGAACTCTTCAGAGGCGATCCGGTTCTGCGTATAAAACGGGGGCAGCCAGAGCAGGCCGCGCGGCGCTCGCCATCCTCTTCGGGCTCGGCGCGCTCGTGCCGTTCCTGGGGCGGGTAGCCCCGGTTTCGGCCCAGGCAACCTCCGTGTCGTTCAGCACGGCCGAAGCTGCGCCGGCGGACTCGATCGCCTATCTCGTCATGACGCTCGACGACCAGTCCGAGCAGTGGCGACTTGCCGACGTGCTGCTCGATCGCGCGGGACTCGGCGAAGTCATCGACGAAGAGATCGGGAGCGAGCTGCGCGACGAGACCGGTGAAGACCTGCCCCTCGACGCGTTCCTTGGCGGCGAGGTCGGCATCGTGGTAAGTCCGACCGTGCTGGAGACCCTCGCCGAAGAGTCGATGGGCACCGCCGATCTGGAAGCGATGCTTGGGGGCATGGAGACGGGGACGCCGGTGGCCGAGCCGGCCGCGACCGACGCGCAAGGGTTCGCCCTGGCATTGGAGGCCCGAGCGCCGGATACGGCGTGGACGGGCATCCGGGACTCGGTCCTCGATGAGCAACACGAGGAGTCAACGTACGAAGGCACCGAGATTCTCTACGCGCCACCGGCGACCTCAGACGATGAAGGAATGGCCGCGGCACGCGTCGGCGACCTGATCCTGATCGCCACCACGCCTGAGGACCTGCATCCGCTGATCGACACCGCCGACGGTCGAACGCCAGCAATTTCTACCGTGCCGGAGTTCACCGCCGTTCGTGATGAATTGCCGACCGACTTTCTGCTGTTCGCGTTCTCCAACAGCGTCGACACGTCAGACGCGGACTTCGGCCCGTTTGCGATGTTCGCGGACCAATTCAGCACCGAATCGTTTACGGGATCGACGATCGCCGCGACGGAGCCCGGGTTCCGCATGGAGACCGTCACCATTGCGGCGGAAGGCGAGACATTGCCGGCCGCCGCGGACAACTTCGAATCCGAGCTGCTGACCAAAGCCCCAGGCGATTCGCTGCTGTTCGTGAGTGCCGCCGATCTCGGCGCCACCGGAGTGCTCGACGTCATCGGTGCGACGGTGATCGGTCTGGCCATGGGGATGGGCGATCCGAGCGCGATGCCGGATGCGAACACCTCCGCCGAGGACTACATTGCCGAGCAGTACGAAGCGGCCGAATCGCTGATCGGCATCAATCTGCAGACCGCTCTCTTCCAGCAGTTGAGTGGAGAGTATGGGGGCTGGTTGAGGGCTAATCTCGAGACCGAGGACGTGTCCGGGGTCTTTGCGTCCGGCGTGGAGGATGCCGATACCGTCTCCAACGCGTTGATGCAGCTCTCCTTCCTGATCCAGGGTGCGTCCGGCGCCGAATCGCCTCTGACGACGCGCGAGGTTGGCGGTGGACAGGTTTACATCATCGAGCTCGGCGATGAAGCCGGTTCGACGCTCGAATTCGGGATGGTCGGCGACTATCTGGTGGTCGGCAAAGGCGACGCGGTCGATCGCTTTGGCGAAGAGGCGACAGGCTCTCTCGCCGAGAATGCGCAGTTCCAGGCCGTGATGGACACCCTGCCGGCCGAGTACAACGGTCTCACATATATCGATCTGGCGCAGGCGATTCCGTTGATGGAGGTTGCGGCGCAAGAGTCAGAGGACCTCGGGCTTGGCCCAACGGATCAGATCCCGGACGCTAGCGAGAGCTGCGGCAACTATCAGACTCAGGAAGAAGCGCAAGAGGCTTATGACGCCGCTGAGTCCGGGACGTTCGATCTTGACCAGGACTTCGACGGTCAGGTCTGCGAGGACTACTTCGGCGGCGCCGAAACGGATGCGAGCGCGACGGCAGTAGCGGAAAGCGCCGAACCTGCTGACGCTCTCGCGGATGTCGACTACTCAGCGATCAAGGCCCTTGCCTTCGTCGCGTACAAAGATGGTGATGTCCAACGGTCGTCGTCCATCCTCTACATCACCGAGTAGACTGCCGGTGCCGCGGCAGGCGCTACGATCGTGATGGCCAGGGCGCCCGGGTTGCCGGGCGCCCTGGTGGTGTCTCAAGCCAGTGGCGCCAACGGTGAAATGGAGGAGCTGAAATGTCCATGACCATTCGTGACAACTGGGTTCGCGCGGGTTGGCGAGTTGGCATCGCGCTGGCACTGCTACTCGGGTTCCTCGTTCCTGACTGGAGCGCCTCACCGGTCCTGGCTCAAGGGACCTTGCCAGAGACGGCTGCTGCCGCTCCTGCTGGGACGGCGCTCTTCCAGGCGTTCGACCTCGACCGGGACGGCGGGCAGTGGCAGCAGACCGGGGCGCTACTGGAACGA